>CAYJMI010000022.1:0-35560 GCA_964371285.1 uncultured Vicingus sp.
CCTTCGGAGGGGTTGGGGAGGCTCTCAATTAGCAACAACTTTAAATTCGGTTCTACGATTTTCAGCTCTACCCTCTTCCGTGTTATTATCAGCTATTGGCAAAGTATCGCCATAACCTTTTGTGGTTAATCGTTCTACTTTTATTCCTTTTTTTACTAAATAATCCAACACGGCTTTTGCTCTATTTTCTGATAAAACCTGATTCATTTTTTTATCACCCACATTATCGGTGTGTCCGCTCAATTCTATTTTCATTTTTGAATTTTTCTCCAAAAATGAAGTCAATTTATCCAGTTCTACTCTCGATTTATCTTTTAAATCAAATTTGGCAGTTTCAAAAAACACATTTTTAAGTACCACACTTTCTCCTACTTTTATCTTGTTCATGCCCACATTTTTCTCAAAAGGCTGAGTAACCGTACCTCCTGTTAAAGTGAAATTCTCCGAATGAAATAGATAACCTTCGTGAGACACATTTAACGCATAATCTTGATTTATTGGCAAACAAACCAAATATGAACCTGTAACTTCATCGGCGTACGATTGAATAGCTACTTTACCCGTTTTTAAATCAATGAGTTCGAAACGGGCTGGTAAAACTTCTTTGGTTTCGGCATCGTAAACCTTACCAATTAAATAAGTTACCATGTTGGGTTTTAAGTTTTCCGGTAGTTTAAACTTGTACAAATCTAAATCACCAAAACCACCGTCTCTATTGCTTGCTAAGTATGCAAAATCTCCTGCTGCATCAACCAAAAAACTATTCTCATCATTAAATGTATTGATTGGAAAGCCCATATTAGCTGGAGTTGACCAACTTCCATCTTCTTGTTTTTGAGTCATAAAAATATCTAAACCTCCCATTCCAACGTGTCCATCAGACGAAAAATAAAGCGTTTTACTATCTGGATGAATAAAAACAGATTCTTCTCGACCATTTGTATTTACCACTTCGCTTAATCGTTGAGGTGTTGACCAAACTCCACCTTCACTCAATTCTGAAAAATAAATGTCTTGATTTTTTATGCCTTGTCGGGTTTTTAATCCACGAATAAAATACAAAGTTTTTCCATCTGATGAAAACGATGGTTGAGTTTCCCAATGTTGGGTGTTTACAGGTGTACTCAAGTTTTTTGGACTAGTCCACTTACCACCAATGTTGTAAGCATAAAACAAATCGCAACTTCCATAACCTGTTCTACCCTGACCATAAGCTTCGTATGGATCTTCGCATGAAGTAAAAATTAAAAACTGTCCATTTGGAGAAATGGTTGGAGCACCTTCATTGTTTAAACTATTAATTCCTTTTAAGGGCTGAGCTTCTATCCAATTATGTCCATCAAATTTACTTATAAAAAAATCTTCGTTAAAGCCCGAATAAGTGCTTTTGTCCACTAACCTTCTAGTAAATAATAAATGTTTATTATCGGCAGAAAGTGCAGGAAAATACTCAGGAAGTTCAGTATTTACTCCTTTTCCTAAGTTTATTGGTTCAAAAGGAACCGGGTTTTTTAATGCATGAATCGCAAAATCACAATCCTTTAATGCTTTTACGGCATAAGGTTTCATCATTAAAGGCGAATTGGTGTAGGTTAAATAATTTTCTAGATTTTTTTTCGCCTCAGTATATTTTCCCATATCAATTTGTAACAAACCCAATGAGGCATGGGCTTCTGGAAACAAATTTGGATTGATATTTATCGATTTTTGATAATGTTCAATGGCTTTATCTGGAGCATTATTTTCGGTATAAACATAAGCCAACAACAATTCGGCTTCAGCAAAATTTGGGTCGTTTTTAATCGCTAATAAAAGGCTTAATTCGGCTAAATCATTTTTACGAATGTCGTAATAGCTTTTACCCTCTTCGTAGTTTTTAATGGCTTTTTTGTTGGTTGTGCCGTACTTTTTCTCTTGTGCTTTACAAGAAAAAGAAACAAAAAAAACTAGTAAAAGAGCAATAATATATGATTGTTTTGTCATGTTAATTTATTTTACCTTTAAGGAATTCTCATGTATTTGTGCGTTTGTAACGAAATATTCCATTTCGGGTTATTTTTTACATACTCAATAATTAATGGCAACATTTGTTCCATTTTACTCCATTCAGGTTGTAGATATAATTTACAGTTGTGATTTACATGCAAAGCTTGTTCTTCCGCAAATTTAAAATCATCTTTGTTAAACACAATTACTTTTAGTTCGTGGGCTAATTTAAAGTTTTCTTTAAGTGGGGCAATGTTCTTTTTCGGTGACAAACAAATCCAATCCCAAGAACCTGTTAAAGGATATGCTCCTGATGTTTCTATAAATAATTCAACTTCTTCGTTTTTTAATTTAGTTGTCAACTCAAGCAAATTATAAATTGATGGTTCTCCTCCAGTTACTACTATACTTTTTGCTGGGAATTTTTTCATGTTTTCTATAACCTCATTGATATCCGTGAGTGGATGAAGATTTGGATTCCAGCTTTCTTTTACATCGCACCAATGACAACCCACATCACAACCTCCAACACGAATAAAATAGGCAGCTTTTCCAGTATTATAACCTTCGCCTTGAATGGTATAAAATTCTTCCATAATGGGAAGTTTTAAGCCTTTTTCTAGTAACTCTTTGTCTTGTAACGAAACTGTTTGAATGCTATCTATCATAAAATGTAAAATTAAGAATACCTACCTTTATATTTTCAAATACATTTTATTATGGCTAGAAACTTAGTTATTTTACTGCTTATTGCATCTCTAAGTTCATGTATTTCGGTTGAATTTACACAACCTCAACCGTATTGGTGTGCTAATTTAACTGGATTTCCTGTTAAAATGCAAGGTCATTTCTATAACAATGAAAACGATACTGTTGAAATTGGAAGCAACTATTATAAATTGATTTCAACAGACAAAAATTCTATTTTAGATAGTAATACCAAGAATACCGAACAACTCTCTGATAGTTTATTATTCAAATCCTACAAAAAAAATTATTTTTTGAACAGTAAAGCAAATAGCAATTGGCGAGTTTCGATGGTTAAAATAAATAGAAACCATAGTATTACTGTGTATAATGCGATATCCTCTGAAGAAAAATTAATAAAAAAATTGAAAAATATTAAAGATAAAACCATTTTAAAAGATGAAACTGGCAAAATAAAACGTGTTATACTCAATCCTTCAGAAAAAGAGTTTAAAAAGCTTGTTAGAAGCAAATTATTTATTGAATATATGGTATTAAAAAAGGTGAATTAAATACTAAAAACCTTTTCATCCAATCTACCACCCAACGTATAAAAACCAATATGGTATCTACCTCTTTGGAGTGTTTGAACATTTACACTAAACGGATGTTTATTGGTCTGTTCGCTAGTTAAAATTTCTGTTCGGAGTTGAGGTATGTTAAATTTATCATACACCACAATTTTTACCACCGTATTTTTTGCTAATCGAACTTCAACATTACCATGAATATTTTTTGCTACATTTGATGTCATACCGCTATCGGGTTCGGTATATTCAATAGAATACCAAGGCGACATACTTTTGGTAAACTGAGCTACAAACTCTTGTAAATTCTCAATCGAATCTCGGTTGTTATGAAAAATGGAAGCAATCGGTCTGTCGTTAGTCATAGTCCAGATAGCCTCTTGCATTGCCGAAATTGGATATTTATTTGCCGCCAAATGTTGGGTTAACTTTATAATATTTTTATCTTTCATTGCTCCTACGGTAAACAACTCTGATTTATTTGGTTCACTTTTGTGCGATTGCGAACAAAAACCAAACACTTCTTTTTGTTGAGTTTGAGAAGGATTTAACACAAACAATTCTTCTTTAACTACCAAAATATCTTGGCTATTGGTATCTAACGAAACTAAGTTTCTTCCAGATTCTAATTTTACCACCAATCTGTTTGGTGTTAAATTTTTCACTCTCATATCCACACAATTCCCTGTGTGTCCACCTTTACTTTCAATATCACACGAAATCATGTTTCGCAAAATAGCATCTTCAATAGATAATGCATATTGTTGATTATATGTTTGAAATTTGGGGCTAAACGAAGCAAAAATTAGGCAAACGATTAGCAGTGTGCTTTTTAAGCACAAGGTCTTTAATGTTTTCATAATTAATGATTTAGATAGGTTAACTAAAATCAATAAACGTCCACAAAGCTGATTTTATTGTAAACCAAATTAATATTTTACTTTTGTTACCTATTTTAAATTCATTTCATGAAACTTTACGGACTTATCGGACATCCACTCACCCATTCTTTTTCAAAAAAATATTTTACCGAAAAATTTGAAAAAGAACACATTACCGATTGTGAATTTTTATTATTCGATATTGCTAACATTAAAGAATTTAGGAATGTTTTAGTGCAAAACCCTAATTTAAAAGGATTGAGTGTTACTATTCCATACAAAGAAACGGTAATGGAATATTTGGATGAGATTAATAATGAAGCCCAACAAATTGGAGCAGTTAACACCATAAAAATTGAAAACAATAAGCTAATTGGTTACAACACCGACTACTTTGGATTTAAACAATCGTTAAAACCATTTTTAGAAATATCGCAAGAACGAGCATTGATTTTAGGAACCGGTGGTGCTTCAAAAGCTGTTTTTTATGCATTAAATTCACTAAACATCAAGTGTTTGTTTGTATCCAGACATCCTAAAAATGATAATGAAATCAGTTATGAGGATGTAAACGAATACGTTATTAGAAACCATCAAATTATTGTAAACACTACTCCTGTAGGAACTTTTCCGAATGTAAATGAAAACCCAACTATTAACTATAATGAATTAACCTCCAAACATTTGTTATACGATTTGGTGTACAACCCTACCGAAACTCAATTTTTAAAAGAAGGGAAACAACGTGGAGCAATGGTTTTAAATGGTTTACAGATGCTACAATTACAAGCCGAAAAAGCTTGGGAGATTTGGAATAGATAATTAGGCGATGTGTAAATGTGGAGATATGTTAATTTCTCGTTTTTGTCTCTATAATTCTAGAAATTACTTTCCACCTTCTCCATTGCTGCCACTATCTATTTTTAAATCATCTCCAGCACTACTGTCTTTTGACTGACGTTTTTGAGAATCATAATTCATCTTACCAAAATTGTAGCTAAAACTTAAATTAACAGAAGTCGATGACCAGCGGCTCTCAGAAGAATATGAAGAATTACCCACATTATTACTTTCAAAAGCCCATCGTTGAGTTTGGAAAATATCATCAAATCGTAAAGTTAGCCTTGCTTTTTCTTTCATAAATTGTTTGCTCACCGATAAACTCACGTTATAATTATCTTTATTAATCCCCTGTACAGTTCTCTGTTTACCGGAATACCTTAATCTAGCATTAGCCGACCATTTTTTTGGCATGGTAAAATTGGAAGAAAAATTGGTTGACCAGCCGTAGGTATTTTGATTAAAGTCGCTCGATGCATTATTCAAATTCGAACTCCAAACATTTAAAGTACCGTTCATTTTCCACCATTTTTTTGGATTATAACCCAGCGTAATTTCTCCACCAGTAATTTGTGATTTCGATAAGTTTTCTTGAGTGGTAACATAAACATTACTATCGGTTAACGTTGTTATCGATTGGTGCTTATCATTAACTTGTCGGAAATACGCACTTGAATTAACGTTAAATTTATCCCAAAACCTCAAATAACTTATTTCATAAACATCTATATATTCTGGTTTTAATTTTGGATTTCCTTTGTATAAATCATAAGGATCGCTATAAGATGCAAATGGGTTCACGTCCCAATTTTCTGGTCTGTTTATTCTTCGGCTATAGCTGAGCAACACTTCATTTTTCTCAGTAAATTTATACGAGAAGTGTAGCGAAGGGAAAAAACTCAAGTAGTCTTGATTATTAATTTCTTTGGTGTTTATTAATTCAGTATTTACCAAAGTTTGCTCTACTCGAGAACCAATCTTCACCCCAAATTTTTTAAATTGTTTTCCTAATATAGCATAAACAGCATATACTTGCTGTTGGTAATCAAACGTATTGTTTAAATTGGTGTCAGGCATCAAATTGGTAATGACATTAGATGATTCAGAAAAGAAATCAGTGTTATTATTATTAACAGTTCCTTTAACACCAGCCTCCAATTTTAATGAGTCGGTTATAGGAAACTCATAATCTATTTTTACATCCAATTGATTACCTAATCCATTTTGATTGGTATTTTGATATTGATTATCTCGATTAACAAAAAAATGTGTTTGTTCGTTGATACCATAACTTTCATCAATATTTTTGTTTAGATTAATTTCTATATCTAACGTATGTTCTTCACTATTAAATTGGGATTGCCAACCTGTGGTTAACCCATATCCTATCCCTTTGTTCTCATTTTCCGACATTCTATTTGAAAATGATTGATTAACATTTTCTGCATCTAAATAATTATACCTTCGTTTACTGTTGTATTTTCCACCCCAATTCCAACTGTTGGTTTGAATATAAAAAGTGTTTTTCTTGTTGATGTAATAATCTAATCCAAGGCTATACCACAGGCTAGAGTGATCTCCAGATGAATGAGTCAGCATTTGTTGAGTATAAGTAGTGTCGCCAAAAAAATTACGATTTTCAGTGGCATTACTGTTCCAATTTCCAGTATATATGCCCACATTTGAGTTTATGTTTATCTTGTTTTTACGATAAGTAAAATTTAAAGAACTGTTGTAGCCGTTATTTCCATTGTATCGATAACCAAGATTAACGCTCCCGTTAAATCCCGATGCCTTTTCTTTTTTTAAGATTACATTTAATATTCCTGACATGCCTTCTGGATTGTATTTTGCTGAAGGGTTTGTAATTACCTCCACTTTTTCAATAGAACTGGCTGGAATTTGTTTTAACATATCTGAAGCAGAAATTGTAGTTGGTCGCCCATCAATTAAAATTTGTACGCCTTTATCGCCACGCAAGCTAATTTTATCTTCTTCATCCACCTCAACCGAAGGCATGTTTTTAATCACATCCAAACCTGTTCCACCTTGCACACTAATGTCTTTAGAAACATTGTAAACCTTTTTATCAATTTTAGTTTCCATCAACTCTTTTTCATCCACAAATTCAAATTGATCCATGTTTTTCGAAAAAGAGGCTAAACTTACTTGTCCTAAATCTTTTGTAGGTTGCTCTACGGTAATCGAAATATCATTCAAAAATTTAGCTTCATACCCAATAAATTCAACTTTAACATAAAAATCTCCAATTGGAATTTTTGAAATTTCGAAAACACCGGTATTTGATGTTATTCCGCCAGTAACTAATGTTGAATCAACTGTTTTAAATAGTGAAATAGTTGCAAACTCAATTGGCTTTTTGGTGGAATTTTCGAGTACAATTCCTTTTACAAGGCCAACACCATTTTCGATTTGCTGTGCAAATAAAATATTTAACAAAACAAGAATAAAAATTCCTGTTTGAACTATTCTTGAATAAACCATCCTAGGGGATTAAAAGTTTTTTATAAAATAAGATTGCTAAAGTATTCAGATTTTTAAGTGGTACAAACGATTTACGGTAGAAGTATGCCAAATATTGTTAAAAAGAAGTTTTATTTTAAATCTTACAAATAGATTACTTTTGACCTTATAAACTTTCAAACTCAACGAAATGAACTATAAAGTCTATCATCAACAACCCAACAATCATTACATCAATATTGAATACACAATTGGCAAGGTAACTTCAAACGAATTATTGATACAGTTACCTGCATGGCGACCAGGTAGATATGAATTAGGAAATTTTGCTAAAAATGTGCAGAAATGGGAAGCTTTTGACGATAATGGTAAGATATTAAAAAGCAAAAAAATTAAAAAAGATTTATGGAAGGTTGATACCAAAGGTGTAAAAACTGTTGTGGTAAAATACAATTATTACGCTGCTGAACTCAATGCAGGTTCTTCTTATTTAGATGAAAGTCAGTTGTATGTAAACCCAATAAATTGTTTTCTATATGTTCCCGATAGAATTAACGAAGTTTGCGAAATAGAATTGATTATTCCCAAAAACTTTAAAGTGGCAACAGGATTAACTTTAAACGGAAGAAACAAATTTATCACAAAAGATTTTCATGAGTTAGCCGACTCTCCTTTTATTGCTTCGAACAACTTAAAACATCATGTTTTTGTTGAACAAAAAGTAAATTTTAATGTTTGGTTTAATGGCGAATGTAAACCTGATTTAAAAAAACTAGAACTTGATTTTAGAAAATTTTGTAATGCTCAAATCAATGCTTTTGGAAGTTTTCCAGTAAAAGATTACCATTTTTTAGTTCAAGTATTGCCTTACAAAGCGTATCATGGAGTGGAACATTGCAATTCTACAGTTATTATCATTGGTCCAAGTTATGAAGTGTTTGATAATGCCAATTGGTACGACGAGTTATTAGGAATAAGCTCACACGAATTGTATCATATCTGGAACGTAAAACAAATTCGTCCAATAGAAATGCTGCCTTACGATTACACCAAAGAAAACTATTCTGAATTGGGTTATTTGTGCGAAGGAGTTACTACCTACATGGGCGATAAAATGTTGTTTGTTGCAGATGTATTTAATTGGAACCAATACGCTAAAACCTTTGATGAACTTTTATTAAAACATTATCACAATACAGCCATCGAGAACTACTCTGTTGCTCAATCTTCATTTGATACTTGGTTAGACGGTTATGTAAAAGGTACTCCTGGTAGAAAAACATCTATTTATACCGAAGGGGCTCTTATTGCTTTTATGACGGATGTTTTTATTTTAAAAAGTACAAACAATAAAAAATCTTTGCACGATGTAATGAAAACTCTTTACACCGATTTTGCTAAAAAGGGAAAAGGAGTTTCAGATTCCGATTACAAAGCAACTGTAGAAAAAATAGCAGGCAAATTGTTTGACAATATTTATAAAAATTTTATTCATGATAAAAAAGATTTTACATCTGTTTTAAAAGAAAGTTTAAACTATTTAGGTTGCGATTTAAAAATTGAACCTAGCAAATATTTTAACGAAGCCTATTTAGGCTTTAAAATTCGATATGAAAATAATAAATGTTTGATAGACATCATTTTTCCAAACTCAATTGCCGAACTTCAAGGACTTTCCATCAATGATGAAATTATTTCTATAAATGGTTATAAAATAGTTAACGATTTAGAGCAGTGGAGCAGTTATTTTAATAAAGAAGAACAATTTTTAATCGTAAAAAAAGAATTAGGTTTAACAGAGCCTGTAACGTTAAAATCTGGCAAAGATGTTTGTTTTAAATCATACACTATTACTGAGCCTGACTTCACAAATAAAAATTTGGTGAGTTGGGCAACTAATTAACAATTCGTCAGCTGACGAATGAAAAAGTTAATTTATTAACAACTACTATTTTTGTTCAAACATATTGATTCTATTGATGTATTTTTTTCGATAAGTCTTATTTTTTACTCGACTGTTAATAACATCCTTTAGATAAAAATTGCATTTTTTAATTTTTGTTATACTTTAGTTTCCTCTTAACTAAATAAATTATAAACTAAAAAATTAAAATTATGACAGAAGAAACAACACAATCAACTGGAAAAAGACCAGTATTCTTAACAGTATTATGTATTTTATCTTTTATTGCAGCTGGTTTTGCTGTATTTGGTTACATTACTGTAATTACATTAATGGGTGCCGCAACAGCATTAACTTCTGGCATGGAAGCTATGGAGGGAATGGAAGGAATGTCTGCCTTAACTGCTGCTACTCCAAGTGCTGGAATGACTTGGGCTTATGTTATTGTAGGTTTTGTTACTACAATTTTAGCCTTAATAGGTGTGCTTAAAATGTGGAAATTAAAAAAACAAGGTTTTATGATTTACGCTGGAGCTAGTATAGTTTCTTTAATCATGAGTATTGTTTATAGTGGTTTTGGCGTTTTTGGTGCAGTAATTACAGTTGCTTTTATTGTAATGTATTACTTGAATGTAAAACACATGAACTAACATTAAAAAAAATCTTAAAAAAGTCCCGATTTTCGGGACTTTTTTTTATACATTTACCTTATGGAAAATCAACAAATAAACACACAACAAAGTTTACCTAATTCAACGGGAGTGTTGGTAATGGGTATTTTATCAATTGTATTTTGCATGTGCTACGGTTTAATCGGTATCGTCTTAGGTATCATTGCCATTGTATTAGCAAACAAAGCAAACAAATTATATCTCGAAAATCCTAACACCTATTCTGATAGTTCGTACAAAAATATGAAAGCTGGTAAAACATGCGGTATCATTGGTTTATGTCTTTCTAGTTTATACTTAATCGTTATTATTATTTATATTAGTATTGTTGGTGCTGCGTTAACTGCATTACCTTGGGCAGAAATGATGAACCAATATTAATTTAATATCTTTCATAGAATTAAAGTAGATGCAGATAAAAAATTATCTGCATTTTTCTTTTTATCCCAAACAATTTAGCCACAAATTATCTAAACGATTATCCTTAATTTTGCTGCTCGTTATGAGCAGATTCTTTATCGAAATACAGTACAATGGCACCAATTATCATGGATGGCAAATTCAGGAAAATGCACATAGCGTTCAAGCCGAAATAAATAAAGCTTTATCTACTTTTTTACAAGAAGAAATTTTAGTTTTAGGCTGTGGTAGAACAGATACTGGTGTTCATGCCAAACAATTTTTTGCACATTTCGATACCTTAACCGTTTTTGACGAAACTCAATTGATTTATAAATTAAATTGCCTTTTACCAAAAGATGTTTCTTGCAAAAACGTTTTTAAAGTGGAAGATAATTTACATGCTCGTTATTCGGCAACAGCCAGAACGTATGAATACCAGATAGCACTACAAAAAAATCCTTTTTTAACAGAAAGTGCCTATTATTTACCGTCAAAATTGAACATCGATATAATGAATGAAGCAGCTGGTTTACTCGTTCAAAAAACCGATTTTTCGTGTTTCAGTAAAAGCAGAACCAATACTACTACCAACATTTGTGAGGTGAGTTTTGCAAAGTGGGAAATGAAAAATGATATATTAATATTTACCATAACTGCAGACCGTTTTTTACGAAACATGGTTCGTGCAATTGTTGGTACTTTGCTAGAAATTGGTCAAGAAAAAATATCTGTAAACGAAATACATAAAATAATAACTTCAAAAAACCGTTCAAATGCCGGAACAAGTGTTCCTGCACATGGATTGTATTTAACCAAAATTAACTATCCATTTATAAATAACTAATCAACATTGGCAGACAGCGTATCAGGTAAAGCTTTCGATTTTTCATTGTTTAAACGAATAATGAAATATACCAATCCGTACAAAGGAGTATTCTATTTTACTACTTTTATTGGAATTGTTTTAGCTTTTGTTGCGTTGGTTCGTCCTGTTTTAATACAAAAAACCATTGACGAAAACATTAAAAATTTTGATGGACAAGGTTTGTTAATGATGACGTTGATTTTAATTGGTTTTTTATTGTTAGAATCTGTGTTTGAATATTTTTTCAATTTTTTAGGAAATTTATTGGGTCAAAATGTAATTCGCGATTTACGCAATCAAGTTTTTAAGCATGTATTAGAATTCAAATTACAATACTTCGATAAAACCCCTATTGGTCAATTGGTTACCCGTACCGTATCTGATATTGAAACCATTGCAGAAATGTTTTCGGGTGGCATTTTAGTTATTATTGGTGATTTACTAAAAATTGCCACCATCATTATTTACATGCTTTACAAACAATGGGATTTGGCTTTAATAACGTTACTTCCTATTCCCATTTTATTTTTAGCCACTTCAGTATTTAAAAAAGCCATTAAAAAGGCGTTTCAAGAAGTACGTGAAGAAGTAGCTAAACTCAATACTTTTGTCCAAGAACACATTACAGGAATGTCGATTGTTCAAGTCTTTAATCGCGAAAAAGTTGAAATGGAAAAATTTGCCAACATCAACAAAAACCATAGAGATGCCAACATTAAAACCGTTTGGGCTTATTCGGTATTTTTCCCTGTGGTCGAAATTCTATCAGCAGCATCTATAGCTTTAATGGTTTGGTATGGATTTAAAGAAGTGATTGTGCAACATACCACCCCTGGAGTTATTTTTTCTTTTATCTTGTTTATTTATATGTTGTACCGACCTATTCGTCAGTTAGCAGATAGGTTTAACACTTTACAAATGGGTATGGTAAGTTCAGAACGGGTTTTTAAATTGTTAGACACCAATTCATCAATAGAAAATAATGGGACACAAGCTGCCAAAGAACTCATCGGAAACATAGAATTTAAAAATGTTTGGTTTGCTTATAACAACGAAGATTGGGTATTAAAAGACATCTCCTTCAACATAAAAAAAGGTGAAGCTTTGGCTTTAGTTGGTGCTACTGGAGCTGGTAAATCGTCTATTATAAACCTTATTGGCAGGTATTATGAGATAAATAAAGGTGAAATTTTAATTGATGGAATAAATATTAAAGACATTGAGTTAAACCTTTTACGTAAACACATTTCGGTGGTATTGCAAGATGTATTTTTGTTTTCCGACACCATTTATAACAACATTACGCTTTACAGCCCTGATGTTACAGAAAGTCAAGTGATTGATGCCGCCAAAAAAGTAGGCTCTCACGATTTTATTAGCCAATTACCTAATGGTTATCAATATAATGTAAAAGAGCGTGGAGCGTTGTTATCTGCAGGTCAGCGACAACTTATCTCTTTTATTCGTGCTTATGTTCATCAACCCGAAATATTAATTTTAGACGAAGCTACTTCTTCCATCGATAGTGAATCGGAAGCCCTAATTCAACATGCTACGGAAGTATTAACCAAAGACAGAACTTCCATCATTGTTGCACACCGATTATCGACCATTAAAAATGCAACTAAAATTTTGGTAATTGATAAAGGAGAAATCGTTGAAGAAGGAAGCCACAACGAACTCATCAATAAATTAGGTTATTATAAAAAATTATACGATTATCAATTTAAAAATGAAAGCCTCCCCAACCCCTCCGAAGGAGGGGCTTTCGTAGATGAGCGAAACTCTAAACCCTAAACTCTAATTTCAAATCATTAATTTTACAAAGCATGATAAAATATATTTCCACCATATCATTACTTATCATCATTTTAACTACATTTTCGTGTAGGAAAGACGATATTATTACAGACTCTTCGGCTCGACTTTCTTTTTCTGATGATACCTTAATTGTAGATACTGTTTTTGCCACCATAGGCTCCACCACCCGAAGAATTACTGTTTATAACCACAACGATAAAACGATAAATATTTCAACTATTGCTGTTGCTAAAGGTACTGGTTCTCAATTTAGAATTAATGTGGATGGAGTTACTGGAAATGTTCATTCGAACGTAGAAATTGAAGGCAACGACAGTTTATTCATTTTCATAGAAGTTACCATCGACCCCAACAATGTATTGTCTCCATTTGTAGTTGAAGATGATATTGTGTTTTTAACCAATAACAATCAACAAAAAGTCCATTTGGCTGCTTGGGGTCAAAATGCACATTATTTTACTCCAAAAGTATTTCCCACCAACGGTTTACCAAAATATTCGTGTTTGGATGGAAATTGTGACGGCTCTATCCCTCCTATAAACCAAACGTGGATAAACGACAAACCTTATGTAATTTATGGTTATTTAGTTATTGATTCTGCTGATGTGTTAAATATCGACCCTGGTGTTAGAGTTCATTTACACAATCAAGCTGGTATTTGGGTGTATAAAGATGGCAACCTAAACATAAATGGAACTAAAGCCGATCCAGTTACTTTTCAAGGTACTCGTTTGGATTATAGCTTTAAAGATGTTCCAGGGCAATGGGATAGAATTTGGGTAAACGAAGGCAGTGTAAATAATGTATTTAATTATGCTGTTATAAAAAATGCATACGTTGGCATACAAGCCGAAACCTTGCCTTTTGAACCCAATACCTCTATTAGTTCCAATAAATTAATTTTAAACAATTGCGAAATACACAATGCTTCTGCTGTCGGTATTTTAGCTACCAATTTTATTATTGAAAGCGAAAACACCTTAATTACCAATTGCGGACAATACAACTTGTTGGTTACCGGTGGAGGAAAATACATTTTTAACCATGCTACCATTGCCAACTATTGGCCAGATGGAGTTCGACAAACTCCAGCAGTTTATGCTCAAAATTATTATCAAGATGTAAACGGAAATACTCAAGTAAGAAATATAGATTCATTAAACTTTAAAAATTCAATTATTTATGGAAATATAGATAATGAATTTTCTATCGAAACTTTATCCCCTGGAAGTATAAATTACGCTATAAACTATAGTATTGTTAAAACCACTACCAGTTTAACAGGGAATGTAGGCAACAACCTATTAAACCCTACAAATTATATTTTTATTGACCCCTTTCTACATAATTATCATTTAATTACAGGTTCTGTTGCCAATAATATAGGTATTGCAAGTAGTGTTATTCTCGATCATGATGGCATTACAAGAAACAATCCACCAGATGTTGGTGCTTACGAAAATGTTAATTAGGTTATTGCCTACGCAGGAATGACGAAGTTTTTAACCTTGTAAAACCTCTCTCAACATTCCCAACGCAGCAACGGCAGAGCGTTCAATGTTTACGCTACGTATTTTACCAAAAGTAAACAATTTACTCACTACTCCGTTTTTGTTTGCAACAGCAATCCAAACAGTGCCTACGGGTTTTTCGGCTGTTCCGCCTGTTGGTCCTGCAATGCCAGAAGTTGCCACAGCATAATCTACCTTAAACTTTTTAAGCACTCCTAAGGCCATCTGTTCTACTACTTGTTGGCTTACGGCTCCGTATTTCTCTATATCGGTTGTATTTACTCCCAACTCGTTTATTTTAATTTCGTTGGCATAACTAATTACCGAACCTTTAAAATAATCCGAACTACCCGAAATACTGGTAATTAAATGAGCAAGATAACCTCCTGTACAACTTTCAGCAGTAGCAAAAGTGGCTTTTTGCTGTACCAGCATTTTGCCAATAACTTCTTCTAAATTGCTGTTGTCGGTAGAATAAATATTTTGAGGAATAATCTGCATCAGTTTAGCTACTTGTTCATCTATTTTATATTGAACCTCTGCCCTATCTTTACCTTTTGATGACAACCTCAACTTAACTCTTCCGGGTGAAGGCAAATATGCTAATTTTATAGTGGCAGGAAGTTGGTTTTCCCAATCTGCAATTAGTTCTGCTAATTTTGATTCGGGTAACCCTTGTGTTAACACCATTTGATGCACAATTTCAGGTAAAACATAGGTTGATTTTAACCATGGTATAACGGTATCGGTAACCATCGCTTTCATTTCAAACGGTACACCGGGCATTGCCACCACCACTTTGTTATCCTGTTCAAACCACAAACCAGGTGCTGTTCCATGTGCATTTCTTACCACCTTACAATTGTCAGGAACTAAAGCTTGTCTTTTGTTAAGTTCATTCATTTCAAAACCTCTCCCTAAAATAAGGGTTTCAATATCAGCATAAACGACTGCATCAGCCACTAATTTTCCACCAAAATAATCGTTCAAAACTGGCATGGTTAAATCGTCGTTGGTTGGACCTAAACCACCAGTAATCAGCACCACATCACTTTTTTTAAGAACATTTGACAATGTTTCGATAATATGTTCTTTGTTATCACTAATGGAAGTCTGTTGACGGATAGTAAAACCTATTTTATCCAATTCAGCAGCAATCCAATGTGCATTGGTATTTAGGGTCTGACCTATTAACAGTTCATCACCTATCGAAATTATATCTAAGTTCATGTGGCAAATTTAAGAGATTTTAATAATAGAACGCTGATGACTCAGATTGTTATGATAAAGAAAGATAATAATGGGGTACCTTATGATGTCTGTCAGTCAGATGACGGACTAAACCCATATTTAATCATACAAATCTGCGTCATCTGCGTTCAATAGTTATCTTTTAATTATCTTTGAAATCTATCAAAAAAAAACAATTATAAATGAAGAAAACAATTATAGCAAGCATTGCAATACTTACGCTAGTTAGTTGTGCCGAAATGACTACCGTAATGGAACAAGTAAATACAGCAACAGGCACAAGTACCCCTGCTCTAACTAACGACGAAGTAATTCGTGGTTTACGAGAAGCATTAACAGTTGGAACAAACAATTCATCAAGTTTAACTTCTAAATTAGATGGTTTTTATAAAAATCCTGAGATATTTATTCCTTTTCCTGCTGAAGCCATTAAAGTAAAAGAAAAAGTGGAGCAGTTGGGCATGAAAAAACAAGTCGATGAATTTGTGATGACCTTAAATCGTGCTGCTGAAACTGCTACTTCCGAAGCTGCTCCAATTTTTGTAAATGCAATAAAAGAAATGACCATTGCCGATGGTTTTGCTATTTTAAGAGGAAACGACAATGCTGCTACTCAGTATTTAAAAGATAAAACAACTGCACAATTAAAGGTTAAATTTAATCCAGTAGTAAAAAATGCCATCCAAAAAGTAGAAGTAACCAAATACTGGAATCCAATTATAAACACCTACAACAAAGTTCCGTTTGTAGAAAAAATGAACCCCGATATAGAAGATTATGTTACAACCAAAGCAATGGACGGTTTATTTTTAATGATAGCCAAAGAAGAAACCAAAATTAGAAAAAACCCTATGGCTCGTGTTACTGATTTGTTGAAAAAAGTTTTTGGTTAATAGTTATAAGTTATTAGGTTTAAGTAAATTCTCATCACCCATCACTCACAACCCATCACTCAATGAAAAACCCTTGGAAAACAAAAAATAGCGAGTTAAAATACAACAATCCATGGATTAGTGTTACTGAACATCAAGTTGTAAATGCTGCTGGTAACGATGGAATTTATGGAACAGTTCATTTTAAAAATATTGCCATTGGCATCATTCCTTTAGATGAAAATAACAACATTTGGCTGGTTGGACAATTCCGATATCCTTTAAACCAATACAGTTGGGAAATTTGTGAGGGTGGTGGAAAATTGGATATCGACCCTCTTCTTTCGGCACAAAGAGAGTTAATGGAAGAATTAGGGATAAAAGCTGATAAGTGGACGAAGTTGTTAGACATGCATTTAAGCAATTCGGTATCGGATGAAGTTGGGATTATCTATATAGCTCAAAATCTATCGTATTTTAATCCCGAACCCGAAGAAGATGAAGTTTTATCAATAAAAAAAATTAGTTTAAACGATGCCTTTGAACTAGTAATGAATGGAAAAATTACCGACAGTTTAAGTGTTGCAGGAATTTTAAAAACAAAAATTTTGGTAGAAAAAAATCTTATTTAAAATTAAATGAAGGCGATAAAACCAATATGGATTGTAGTTATTTTATCGCTTTTTACCTCTACTTATTTTAATCAACTAAATTTAAATAATCTTCCAAATGAAGGGCTTCGAGAAGGTGAAACCGTAAGAACTAATGATGATTTAAGCTATTTAAGACCAGCTATACATTTTTACCAAACCGGGATTTGGAAAGATGAAATAAAAGGTGATTTAAGTTATTTTTTGCGACCACCAGGCTATGGTGCAATCTATTATATAGCTTTAGTTATTAACCCTAACCGTCCACTTTTAGTTTTAAAAATAATTCAAGTACTACTTTTCTCCATTTCGGTATATTGCCTTTATTTTATCGCACTTTCGTTTTTAGCACATAAAAAATCAGCTTTAATTGTGTCTATTATTTATGGACTCACTCCTTTAGCAAGTAATTTTTTATTCTATACGTTAACCGAGGGTGTAACTCCTGCACTATTTATTTTTTATTTGTTCTTTTTATTAAAAGCAAAAAATCAGCCCGCATCAGGGTTAAAGCTTCTCTATTTTATAGCAGCTACATTAATTTTTGCCAGTTTATTCATTATCAGACCAGTGCTAGGAATATTTATTGGATTAATTCCTTTAACTGTTTTTCTATCGTATGATGTAATCAAATATAAAATTATTTATAGTGTACTCTTTATCGTATTAGGGTATAGTTGTATGGGGTTATGGCAATATCGAAATTATAAATTAACTAACCACTACATTGGTTTACATCCAATTTATTATGCAGATAATAATTCTATCTATCGACCTACTTTTCAGGAATTTTGGAATTTTACTCTTGGCTGGGCAGAAGATGGCTCAACGGTTCATACTTATATGTTACCCTTTTGGGAAAATACCATCAAAGGTGATACATCGAAGGTTTACATCAACAACATTATAGAACATTTTCCTCTATACGTGCAAAAATATTTTGGAAAACAACGTTTGACTGATGTATTAACCAATTACCAAAAATCAATTCTCTATCAAAAACAATTTTACGACAGGAATGAAACATTGCCTTTAACCAAAATTGACATTGAAACAACAACAGTTTTACAACTTAAACAATTGGTTTCTGAATTCAAAAAAGAGTTTTGGTTTACTTATTACATAAGCTCACCAATAAAAGTGTATGCTAAAATGGCATTTCATTCTAATTTATCATTGTACATTTTTCAAAAAACCTATCGGGGAAATTTCTTTATGGAATCATTACGATGGTTTTCATTTTTAATACATTCGGCAAGTTTCATGTCTATTTTATTGATTTTATTAAGGATTAAAAAAATCAAACCCATTCATTATTCCATTTACTTATTCACTTTTTTTTATCTTTTCTATTTGAGTTTTCTTCAACGAGGAATAGAAGAACGTTATACACTTCCGATTTTTTCTGTTTTATTGATTTCTTTTAGCAATATGGTGTACACATTAATAGCGTATTTTGCACAAAGAAGAATTAATTCAAAAAAACATTAACACTACTAAATATCATGTTTTTTTTTCGCAGTTTATTTGGTAACTTCGTTGGCGTTAAATTCTACATAAAATAACTTATTAAATATAACAATGAAAATATTAGTATGTATTAGTAAAGCTCCTGATACCACATCAAAAATTTCGTTTGCCGACGGCAACACAAAATTTGATGAAAATGGGGTTCAATTTATTATTAATCCTTTCGATGAATGGTTTGCTCTTGTTAGAGGATTGGAATTAAAAGAAGCTAACGGTGGTAATGTAACCGTTTTAAATGTTGGAAGTGCTGATAACGACCCCATTATTAGAAAAGCTCTTGCAATTGGTGCTGATGATGCAGTAAGAATTGATGCAAAAACAGATGACGCTTTATATGTAGCTAAACAAATAGCAGCTTATGCCAAACAAAATAGTTTCGACATTATTCTTTGTGGTAAAGAAACGATAGATTACAATGGTTCTCAGGTAGCCGCTATGGTTGCAGAATTGATGAACTTACCTTTTGTTTCATTAGCCTCTAAATTAGATATGAGCGGAAACAATGCAACCATCGAAAGAGAAATTGAAGGCGGTGTTGAAGTGATAGAAACTTCTACCCCATTTATTTTAAGTGCTGCTAAAGGCATGGCAGAAGCTCGTATTCCAAACATGAGAGGTATTATGGCTGCCAGAACAAAACCTTTAACGGTTGTGCCTGCTTTTGAAGCTACAAATTCAACAAAAATTAAATCTTTTACTATGCCTCCAGCAAAATCTAGTTGTAAATATGTAGATGCTGCAAATGTTGAAGAATTGGTAAGTTTATTACACAACGAAGCTAAAGCGATTTAAAATTAGAAATTGGAGATTAGAAATTATCTCATTATCAAATTATCACATTAACTCATTAAAAGTAAAAATATGTCAATTTTAATATATGCCGATTCAAGTAACGGTCATTTAACTAAAAATGCTTTCGAAGCCGCTAACTACGCTTCTCAGTTGGCTCAAAAAACTGGAGACAAAGCTGTAGCTGTTGTTACCGGAAATGTTTCAGGATTAGAACAACTTGGAAAGTTTGGAATAAGCAAAGTATTGCATGTTGCTAATGCCGAATTAAACAATTTCGATCCACAAAAAATTGCTCATGTAATTGCAGAAGCTGCTAAAGCAGAAAATTCATCAATAATTGTTTTTGCTCACGATTATTCAGGAAAAGCTGTAGCCCCATTTTTGGCAGCTAAACTCGACGCCGGATTAGTAACAGGTGCAATTGCTTTACCAAATACTGATGGCGGGTTCACCGTAAAAAAATCGGTGTTTTCAGGAAAAGCTTTTGCTGAAGTAGAAGTATTAACTCCAATAAAAATTATTTCTGTGTTGCCTAATGCAATTGCAAAAATTGAAAACAATGTAACTGTCGAAATAGTTGATTATACTGTTTCTCTTCCTTCAACCAACCTAAAAGTAAAAGAAATTAAAAAAGAATCATCTGAATTATCATTAACCGAAGCCGACATTGTAGTTTCTGCAGGTAGAGGTTTAAAAGGCCCTGAAAACTGGGGAATGATTGAAGAACTTGCTCATGTTTTAGGAGCTGCAACAGCATGTTCAAGACCAGTAGCCGACATTGGCTGGAGACCTCACCACGAACATGTTGGTCAGACTGGATTAGCCATTCGTCCAAATTTATATTTTGCAATAGGAATTTCTGGAGCAATCCAACATTTAGCAGGAGTAAACGGAAGTAAAGTAATTGTGGCTATTAATACGGATGCTGAAGCTCCATTTTTTAAAGCTGCCGACTATGGTATTGTTGGTGATGCTTTTGATGTTGTTCCAAAATTGGTAGAGGCATTTAAGAAATTTAAAGCAGCGAATAATTAAAAGAAAAGGTCAGAAGACGAAAGACGGAAGACCGAAGTCAGAAATAAAAAAAATAGCGTTCTTAGCAGCTTTTCGGTAAAACCAGAAACTAGGAACCAGGAATCAGAAATCAGCAAAAATGGAGAAAATAGCGATAGAAATTATAGGCCTTTCTTACAGTCAAACCCAAACTGGTGCTTATGCATTAGTGCTTGGTGAAACTACGGGAGAGAAACGTCGTTTGCCAATAATTATTGGTGGTTTTGAAGCACAAGCAATTGCCATCGAATTGGAATCTATGACTCCAACACGACCATTGACACACGATTTATTCAAATCATTTTCTGAGGTTTTTGATATATCAATAAATGAAGTTATTATTTACGATTTACGTGAAGGTATTTTCTTTGCCAAATTAATTTCTGAAAAGGACGGGAAACAAGTAGAAATTGAAACCCGAACTTCTGATGCAATTGCCATTGCTGTTCGTTTTAAATGTCCAATTTATACCTACGAGTTTATCTTATCAAGTGCTGGAATTATTTTAGACGATACCACAAAAGATAGTAACGAGGAAATTGAAAAACAGATTGAAGATATCGAAGAAGAACTAAACGAACCTCAAAAAGCACCAAAACCTAAAAAATTAGATGAACTTTCGTTAAACGAATTAAACAGTAAACTTCAAAATGCTATTGATAATGAAGATTACGAACAGGCTTCAAAAATTAAACAAGAAATAGACAATCGAAATAAGAATTAATAGTTGTCAGTTTATCAGTTGTCGGTTTACAGTTTACAGTCTTCTGACTTCAAACAAAAATCGTAACTTTATAGTCTAGCTCAAAACTAACTATTGAACAATAATCTACTCGATACCAAAATTGAATTCTTAAAAGGAGTTGGTTCTGCCAAAGCCGAATTGCTTCAACAAGAATTGGGTATTTACACTTTTGGTCAATTGTTGGAGTATTACCCCTTTCGTTATGTTGATAAATCTAAAGTATACAACATTAGCGATATTAACTCCGACCAAGCTTACATCCAGTTAAAAGGACAACTAACCAACATTCAAATCGTAGGCGAAAAACAAGCCAAACGAATGGTGGCTAAATTCAAAGATTCTACCGGAGAAATAGAATTGGTATGGTTTAAAGGCATCAAATGGCTATCGTCATCGTTAAAAATTAACCAAGAATATGTGCTTTTTGGAAAACCAACTTTATACCGAAACAATTACAACATTACTCACCCCGAATTAGAACTCGTTGAACAATCGTTAGTATCAAATTCGGTGAGTTTAGAAGGTGTTTATTCTACTACTGATAAACTTACCAATAAAGGCTTATCCGCCAAAGGAATTCATAAAATTCAACAAAATTTAATTGCACAAATTAAAGGTTACATTCAGGAAACGTTACCCGATGAATTGCTGGACAAACTAAAGCTAATTCCAAAAGAACTTGCGGTAATTAATGCTCATGCACCAGAAAATGAACAACAATTACAACGGGCAGTTTTTCGTTTAAAATTTGAAGAATTGTTCTTCCTTCAACTTCGGTTGTTACGTCAAAAAGTAATTAAAACTCAAACCATAAAGGGATATGTTTTTGGAGCTGTTGGAGAAAATTTTAATACTTTTTACAACAACTATTTAGCTTTTGAATTAACCGAAGCTCAAAAAAGAGTGATTCGGGAAATTCGTAAAGACATCGGTTCGGGCAAACACATGAACCGATTATTACAAGGCGATGTAGGAAGTGGCAAAACTGTTGTGGCTTTACTTTCTATGCTTATAGCTATTGATAATGGTTTTCAAACCTGCTTAATGGCTCCAACCGAAATTTTGGCAACCCAGCATTATTTGGGTTTATCAGAAATGTTGAAAGACATGAATGTTACTATTGAATTATTAACCGGCTCAACAAAAAAAGCGAAACGAAATGAAATCCATACCGATTTGTTGAATGGAACATTAAACATTTTGGTTGGAACACATGCTTTATTGGAAGACGCTGTACAATTTAATAATTTAGGATTTGTGGTGGTGGACGAACAACACCGTTTTGGAGTAGCACAACGAGCAAAACTTTGGGCGAAAAGTCCAACAAACATCCCAGAAGGAGAGCCTAGAATCCCGCATGTATTAGTAATGACAGCTACCCCAATACCACGAACGTTAGCCATGACTTTTTATGGCGATTTAGATATTTCTGTAATTGATGAATTACCAGCAGGAAGAAAACCGATAAAAACCATTCATAAATTCGATTCATCAAGATTGAGAGTGTTTGGCATGATGGAGGAAGAAATAAAAAAAGGCCGACAAATTTATGTAGTTTATCCATTGATTAATGAATCGGAAAAAATGGATTACAAAGATTTGATGGATGGCTTCGATGCTATTTTACGCCGTTTTCCGATGCCACAATATCAAGTTAGCATTGTGCACGGACAAATGAAACCCAAGGATAAAGAATTTGAAATGCAACGCTTTGTAAAAGGTGAAACCAACATTATGGTTGCCACCACAGTAATTGAAGTGGGTGTAAATGTGCCTAATGCCAGTGTAATGGTTATTGAAAGTGCCGAACGTTTTGGTTTGTCGCAACTGCATCAATTGAGAGGACGAGTTGGTAGGGGTGCTGAACAATCGTATTGTATTTTGATGAGCGGAAATAAATTAAGCCCCGAAGGAAAATTACGCCTCGAAACCATGGTGAGAACCAACGATGGATTTGAAATTGCCGAAGTTGACCTTAAACTTCGTGGACCAGGTGATATACAAGGTACTCAACAAAGTGGTTTGCTCAATTTAAAAATTACCGACCTAACCAAAGACGGACAAATTTTACAAGCCGCACGCACCGAAACTGTCGAAATTTTAAAAGAAGATGCCAACCTGCAATTGCCCAAACATTACCGTTTAATAGAAGCCTTAAACACCATTAAGCGAAACAAAAAGAATTGGAGTAGAATTTCTTAGGAGTTCTAATCAGAAGCAAAGCTTTTTAAAAAAGGGTTGCTTTTGCTGATAACCCAAACAACTAAATCTTTACCAAAAATTACCTTTAAATTATCTTTAAATAAGTTTATATTTGTTTCAACAAAACCAATAAAAACAAACAACATGGGCATTAAGTTACGACTCACCATAATGAACTTTCTTCAATTTTTTATTTGGGGAGCTTGGTTAATCACTATTGGTGGATATTGGTTTCAAACAAAACAATGGAGTGGAGCTGAATTTGGAGCAATTTTTTCTACCATCGGTATTGCTTCGTTATTTATGCCTGCCATTGCCGGTATTGTCGCTGATAGATGGATTAATGCCGAAAAATTATTAGGCGTTTTTCACCTTATTGGAGCAGTTGTGCTTTTTACCGTTCCCATGACGGAATCGCCAACAGCCATGTTTTGGGTTTTGTTGGTTAACATGATGTTTTATATGCCTACCATTTCACTTTCTATTGCCGTTGCTTATGCTGCATTAAAAAAAGAAAAACTGGATGTGGTAACCGTTTTTCCACCCATTAGAGTTTGGGGTACCATTGGTTTTATTGTTGCCATGTGGACGGTAAGTTTATTAAAATTAGAAACCTCAGCAGCTCAATTTTATGTTGCTTCTGGAGCTTCGTTGTTACTGGGAGTTTATTCGTTTACTTTACCAAAGTGCGAAATCATCAAAAATTTTGATAAGAGGAATTTTGTTGAAGCATTGGGTTTAAAAGCCTTTACCTTGTTTAAGCAAAAACGAATGGCGTTGTTTTTTGTGTTTTCTATGCTTTTAGGTGCAGCCTTACAATTAACCAACATGTATGGAGATACATTTATTCATGATTTTGCAAAATTCCCCGAATACAAAGATTTATTGGCAGTAAAATATCCTGCCATTATCATGTCTATTTCTCAAATTTCAGAAACGGTATTTATTTTGACCATTCCTTTTTTCTTAAAACGATTTGGCATAAAACAAGTGATGCTCATGAGCATGTTTGCTTGGGTGCTTCGTTTTGCATTGTTAGGACTTGGAAATCCTGCCGACGGACTTTGGATGATAATTTTATCGTGTATCGTTTACGGAATGGCGTTCGATTTTTTCAACATTTCAGGTTCACTTTATATCGAAACAGAAACAGATTCAGGAATACGAGCAAGTGCACAGGGTTTGTTTATGATGATGACCAACGGATTTGGTGCAATTATGGGAAGTTCTTTAAGCGGGTTAATGATTGACGCTTTTTTCAAAGCTGAAACTGGCGAATATTTATGGAAAGGAATATGGTTCTCTTTTGCAATTTATGCTTTAATTGTTGCTATTATTTTTGCATTCGTATTCAAATACAAACACAATAGGGAGGTACTTGTAGAGATAAAACACTAGAATTAATTCATTTCAGAAAGTATTAACCAACGGTCGGTTTTTTCATCCAATTGTTTGGTTACATAACCCAGCTTTTGAGTTACTTTTATCAATTCTTCGTGGTTGGTAATGTTGGTATTCAGTTGCTGTGTTAATTGATTTTTCTGCTCTTCTAATTTAGGCATTTCTTTTTCGAGTTGTTCCAACTCAAATTTTTCTTTGTACGAAAGTTTGTTTTTTGATTTTTCTACAACAGTAGTTTGAACCTCAGGCAAAGCATTCCTCAATTTTTCAGCCTGTTTTTCAGCTTGTTTTTCTAACGATTCTTTTTCTTTTAGTTCCAATCTATAATCAGAATAGCGTCCAGTATAATCTTTTATTTTGGCATCACCTTCAAACACAAACAAATGATCCACCAACTTGTCCATAAAATAACGGTCGTGAGTAACCACAATTAAACAGCCTTGAAAATCTTCTAAAAAATTCTCCAACACATTTAACGTTACAATATCTAAATCGTTGGTTGGCTCATCTAAAATTAAAAAATTGGGATTTTTCATTAAAATGGTCAACAAATACAACCTACGTTTTTCTCCCCCACTCAATTTTTCTACAAAATTGTAGTGCATGTCGCGGGTAAACAAAAATTTCTCCAACAACTGAGCAGCAGTCATTGTTTTACCTTTGGTTAGTGGAATAAATTCAGCAATATCTTTAATGATTTCAATTACTTTTTTATCCTCTTTAAGGTTTATTCCTCCCTGAGTATAATAGCCATAAACAACCGTTTCACCAACACTTACTTTTCCGGCATCCACCTCTTGTAACCCCATAATAATGTCTAAAAAAGTGGTTTTACCTACTCCATTTTTCCCTACAATACCAATGCGTTCGTTTTTCTTGAAAACGTAACTAAAATCATTCAAAATTTTTAAATCGCCAAATGATTTTTTTAAATGATGAAGTTCTAAAATTTTACTACCCAATCGGGTTACATTTACCGCAATATCAACTTTGGTTTTATCTAAACGTTGGTGAGCAGTTTTTTCGGTAGTATAAAATGCATCTTCACGCGATTTTGCTTTGGTACTACGAGCTTTTGGCATCCTTCGCATCCATTCCAATTCCTTTCTGTAAAGATTTTGAGCCTTATCCACATTAGCTTCAAAAATCTCCATTCGTTCTTGTTTTTTTTCTAAAAAGTAGCTGTAATTCCCTTTGTATCGGTAAAGTGTTTCGTTGTCTAATTCAATAATTTCGTTACATACCCGTTCTAAAAAATACCTGTCGTGAGTTACCATTAGAAGCGTAGTATTTTCTTTCGAAAGATGATTTTCTAACCATTCAATCATGTCTAAATCCAAGTGATTGGTAGGTTCATCGAGAATAATAAAATCAGGCTCTTCAATTAAAACTTGAGCTAAAGCAATACGTTTTTGCTGCCCACCAGAAAGCTCTCCAATTATTTGTTCGAGGTGATGAATGTTTAACTGACCTAAAATTTGTTTAATTCTAGTTTCGTAATCCCAAGCTTTTAATTCATCCATTTTGTCAAATGCAAGTTGCATTTTTTCATTGTTTTCAGGATGTAACAATGCTTCCTCATAAAATCTAATGGCATCTATTTCTGGCGAATTAGCCTTAAAGATGGTTTCAAAAATAGTATGTTCGGGTATAAATTGGGGGGTTTGATGTAAATAACCCACTTTAATTCCTTTTCGGAAAACTACATTTCCTGAATCTTGTGTTTCGAAGCCTGCTAATATTTTTAAAAATGTTGATTTACCAGTCCCATTTTTGGCGATAAAAGCTACTTTTTGCCCCTTGTCTATTCCAAACGTAATCTTATCAAACAAGGTTCGTATTCCGTATGATTTAGTAACTTCTTCTACTGATAAATAATTCATTTTTGATTTACGATTTACGATTTTTGATTTGGAATTTTGAAGACTGTGAACTGAATACTGACACCTACTTTCCTTTCAATACTCTTTCGAGAGCCAAAGCAGCGTAGTCGTAATCGGATTTGATTTTTAAGGTTTTTCTAAAATCGTTTTCAGCATTTTTTAAATCTCCTAATTTTTCGAAACATAATCCTCTGTTATAAATTGCCGTGAAATATAATGGTGAAATTTCTATTGCTCTCGAATAATAATCAATGGCAACATCGTATTTTTGAAAATATTCTTGGTTAATGTAAGCAATGTTATAAAGCGGTTCACGAAAAGGTTGAATAGCAATCATTTTTTCGTAAGTCAAAATAGATTCGTCGTATTCACCTCTTAATTGACAAGCATAACCGTAATTATATAAAGCCTCTTCACTTGTTGGTTTAATAGTTAAAGCATTTTTAAAATATTCTTTTGCCAACGTATTGGATTGGTTTAAATGCAATAATCCTAGCTGAATATATGCATCGTAATAGTTTTTTTCTTGCTCAACAGCTGTGATATAACTCGAAATAGCTTTTGCAGTATCTTGCTGTTCATAAAAAATCATTCCTTTTAAATAGTACGCTTCGGCGGCATAAACATTCAACTTTAAAGCTGCATCAGCATAATCCAATGCTTGTTTATAGTTTTGAATTAAAAATGCCATCCAACCTAATTCTATTCTTGCCTGAACATTATTATTGTCAATCAACATACATTTGTCGAGTGTACGCTTGGCTTCAGCATAACCACCTTCTTTTTTATAAAATTCGGCTTTCAGCAAATAAAAATCAGGAACTAATGAATCTATTTTAATGGCTCTGTCAATGTCCTCAATTGCCATCGGAATATCATTGTATTGCTGATACAATCTTGCTCTTTTGATGTAAAGCATGGCATTATCAGGGTCAACTTTTAATTCATTGTTGATAGATTCAAAATCAATAGATTTTGCTAACTCAACAGAATCTTTTGGATTATTTGTTGCATCTACTTGTTTTACCTCCCCTTTGCAGGAAAACAATAAAACAATACTTAAAATACTAATTGCACTTATTAATCTCATAGTTGGGAGTTGGAATCCGTCAACTGACGGACGAAGTTAAAAGACGGAAATGTGTAAAAAACTTCCGTCTTCCAACTTTGAACTTATTTTATTGATTCTAAAACTGGAACCTTATTTAAAATGTCCATTATTTTTTTCTCTAATTCTAAAGATAATTCTGGATTATCAAGCAAAATTTGTTTTACAGCATCTCTTCCTTGTCCTAATTTTGTTTCACCATAACTAAACCAACTACCAGCTTTTTTAATAATGTTATGGTCAACGCCTAAATCAATGATTTCACCAATTTTAGAAATTCCTTCGCCATACATAATATCAAATTCAGCTCTTCTAAATGGTGGAGCAACTTTGTTTTTCACAATTTTTACTTTGGTTCTGTTACCAGTAACCTCTTCGCCATCTTTAATTTGAGTTGCTCTTCTTACATCAATACGAATAGATGCGTAGAATTTTAATGCATTTCCACCAGTTGTTGTTTCTGGATTTCCAAACATAACCCCTATTTTCTCTCTCAATTGATTGATAAAAATAGCCGTACAATTTGCTTTGTTAATTGAGCCAGTCAATTTACGAAGTGCTTTCGACATTAAACGAGCTTGTAAACCCATTTGAGAATCGCCCATTTCACCTTCAATCTCTGCTTTTGGAGTTAAAGCGGCAACAGAATCAATAACAATAATATCAATTGCACCTGAGCGAATCAAATTATCGGCAATTTCTAAAGCTTGCTCACCATTATCTGGTTGAGACATTAATAAATTTTCTACATCAATACCTAAAGCTGCGGCATACGTTTGGTCAAAAGCATGTTCTGCATCTATAAAAGCTGCTATACCACCTTTTTTCTGACATTCGGCAATGGCATGTAAAGCCAAAGTTGTTTTACCTGACGATTCTGGTCCATATATTTCAATAATTCTTCCTTTTGGATATCCATTAACACCTAAAGCAATATCAAGGCTTAATGAACCTGATGGAATAACATCAACCTCAACAACTGGTGCATCACCTAATTTCATAATAGTTCCTTTGCCATAAGTTTTTTCTAACCTATCCATTGTAAGTTGCAATGCTTTTAGTTTTTCTGTCTTTACGTCGCTCATCTTGTATATATTTATAATGTTAATTTAATGCTTCTAATATTTGTTCTGCGTGATTTTTTGTTTCAACTTTATCAATAGTTTTTATAATAATACCTTTCTCATCAATAACAAAAGTGGTTCTATTAATTCCTTCGTACGATTTTCCTAAAAATTTTTTTGGTCCCCAAACGCCATAAGCATTGATTACTTTTTTGTTAGTATCTGCCAAAAGTGAAAATGGTAAATCATGTTTTTCAATAAATTGGAGGTGCTTTTTTTCGGTATCGGCACTTACACCTATTACTTCAAAACCTTTCTTTTTAAGTGCTGCATAATTATCTCTTAAATTACACGATTCGTTAATACAACCCGGTGTTAAATCTTTAGGGTAAAAATAAAGAATAATTTTTTTTCCTTTATAATTTGATAACAGATGAAGTTTTCCATCTTGGTCTTTTACGTCGAAATCTGGTGCTTTATCGCCTTCTTTTAATATACTCATTGGTTATTTTACGGTAACTTTAGCTTAAATTTAATCAGCCACAAAATATGATTTTCTTTTGGGATATGTTGTTAAGTAATTTTTGATTTTTCAACAAAATTATATATAAAAATTTCTATCCGTCTCATTAAGTATATATACCCAAAATAAGAGTGTAAATACCCAAAATAAGGTTTTTTACCAACTTTAATTTTAGTCAAACGTATTGGTACAATAATAATCTAATTTTAAAATGACATTACTAGAAACACCTTTTTATGTTGCCTTATTAGCATTTATACCTAGTATAATTAATCTTGGGTTGTTCATTTACGCTCATTATTTTTTACCTAAATCAAAACTCACTATTGTTTTTTCAACAATTGCAATAACTGCTTCTGCATGGCAAATTGGTGAAGGTTTTTTAAGAACAATTGTAGATATTGAACTTGCTTATAGAATTATACTTGTTATTAACATAAGTGCTTTATTAATGGTAACCAGTTGTTTTCATTTTAGTTTGTTATTTACCAAAAAACCTGAAGACAAGAATATTCAACAATTAATTTCCATAATTTATATTATTACCTTCATTTTTATTATTGCCAACATTTTAAATTGGATTCCAACCAAATTAGAGCATTCTCCAAGTCTGGGTTATTTTAATAATCCAGACCACCCTTATTTTTCAATTGAATCTTTATATATATCTATTATTAGTTTTTCTGCTGCCGTTATTTTTATTTATTCATGGATAAATAAATCTAATAAAATGGAGAAAATAAAAACTGGGGTAATAACAATAGGATATCTTATTCCTTTTGTTCAGGGTATAACTACAGAAATTATATTTCCTGAACTATTAGGCTTAAAACCTATTCCTTTAACCACAACCTCGATTACTTTTTTCTCAATAGCATCTATTATTGCACTAAGGAGATACAACCTGTTTGATTTTTCTCCATATAAAGTTTCTGATAGCATTGTCAATATGATGTCTGATGCCGTATTAATTTCAGATAATAATGGAATTGTTAAATATCATAATCCTGCATTAGCTAAAATGCTGAAATATAGAGAAGATGAGTTAATTGGAAAACAGGGATATTTTATGCTTGCTAATGATATCAGTATTGAGAGGGTATCAACCATGATAGGAGAAAGAAAAAAAGGAAAAACAACCTGTTATGAAGTTGATATGAGAACGAAAGAAGGAGATGTTTTGAATGTAATTATCAACGCAACACCTTATTACATTAACAACAAAATAATGGGTGCATTATCAATCATTCATGATGTTACAGCCGAAAAAATGAAAGTCAACAGAATAAAAGAAGCGATGATAATTGGTGAAGAAAAAGAAAGGCTTCGTTTATCAAAAGAATTACACGATGGCATTGCTCAAAATATTGCCGTAATTAAAATGAATTTACAAGCTATCGAATCTGGTAAATTATCAAATGAAGACCATGTTATATTAAATGATATATCTAAACTCACCAAAGATACCTTAAAAGAAATAAGGGATATTTCTCATAATCTTCATCCTTTAAAAGATGGAGAATTATTGTGTGAAGCTATAATAAGACTTATCGATATCAATAAACATAACAGCATACATTTTAATTTTAATTTAACTGGGGATAAGCCCAAAACAAACATTAGCAATTTAATTACGACAAATTTATACCGGGTTCTTCAGGAATTTATTAATAATACCGTTAAATATGCTGAAGCCAATCTAATAACAATTAATTTAAGTTATGCTATAAATAATATCGAGATTGAGATTAAAGACAATGGTTTAGGATTTGACCTAAACAATAAAGATATTAATCAAGGGATAGGAATACTAAATATGCATCAAAGAATAAAAGTTATTGATGGAATTTTTGATTACACCTCAGAAAAAAACCGAGGAACTACTTTGAAAATAGCTGTTCCTTTTTAATCTTTAAATGATACCTCTCTTTTTATATCTCCCATTAAAGTAGTAAATGCCAAATACTCCCAACAACAAAAACACACCTGCTATAATTTCGGCTTGAGTAGCATATAAACCCAACACATCATATTTTGGGTTAATTCTAATTTGTTCTATAATTAGTCGTTCTATTCCATTAAAAATCAGGTACAACGATAACATTACACCTGGTGCATGTATTTTTTTTCTGAAACCCCATAAAATTCCAAAAATGATGAGAGCCATTACGGTTTCATAAAACGGTGTTGGCCAAGCTTTTCCTGTTAAACTTACCAACCCCATGTTGGTAAAATCCGTTTTTAAATCTATTCCTAAAACATTTCCCGGATAATCAAAAGCCCACATCCATTCGGGTAAAAAACTTAGCACTTGTGGCATGGGTGCATCGTTTGGCATCCCCCAATCGCCATCACCAGAAAGTTGACAACCAATACGACCAATACCATAGGCCATCATTAAAGCTGGCATACAAGCGTCAGCAACGTGAATTGGTTTTAAGCCTTTTTTTTTGGCATAATAAAGTACCGAGCCTCCGCCTACAATTAAGCCACCATAAATACTTAACCCGCTTCCTGACATTATAGTATCAATAGGATGTTCAATTAAACGAGGTAAATCTTCTACCATGTCAAAGAGTTTGGCTCCCAAAATACCACCAATTGCAGCTATAAAAGTCATAGTACCTACCAACTGAAACGGATGAACTTTCTCCACAACTTTTTGAGGTTCTGGCAACCTGTTTTTTTCTGCTTCTCTGTATTTTAAATAGGTTAAAATAACAGCCAACAATAATCCTCCCAACCAATTTCCTCTTGCCGATAAGATAAATGTTTGAGGGTTTGCCGTCAACTCATCATAATGTAAAACAGCTTCCAGCAACTTAAATCCTAAAATAAATCCAAACAAAGCATTACTCGCTAACTCCATAACACTTGCCTTTGCTCCTTTTACAACAGTTTCATCAAATGAGAACAATACACCCAATTGCTCTTTTCTTTTCATTTCTAACACAAAAAAGTAGTGTGCTGCAATAAAAGCCAAAGCCACCATAAATCCAAACATTGGAAACGGTAGAACTAAGTTTGTTCCGAAAAGGTAGTTGATAAGATCTGATAAGAATGGAAACATTTTTTTAGTTTAGGGTTTAGAAGTTTAGTGTTTAGAAATTTACACATTTGCTAATTTACACAACTTGTCCCGACTTTTCGGGGTTGTTACATTTACAATTCCTTCGACATCAACGTGTGATAATTTCATGGTTTGAATAGTGTTTTCCAAAGCTGCATCATAAGGAGCTTTTACTTTTATATAGTTTTCGGTAAACCCATGTAAAAAACCATCATGGTTTTCGCTTTCAAACAATACATTATAAGTAGCACTAATGTGTTCGGAATAAAATTGTCGGCGTTTTTTTTCTGATAAGATGTGAAGCATTTTACTTCTTTTGCTTCGTTCTTCTTTTGGAACTACTTCACTCATTTTATTTGCAGTGGTATTTTGCCGTTCGGAGTATGTAAACACATGCAAATATGAAAAAGGCAACTCATTTAAAAACTGATAGGTTTCTAAAAAATCTTCTTCGGTTTCTCCCGGAAAACCAACAATAACATCTACGCCAATACAAGCGTGAGGCATCAATTGTTTTATTTGACGAACTCTATCTACATACAGTTCCTTGAGGTATTTTCTTTTCATCAAGGTTAATATTTTATTAGAACCCGATTGCAGAGGAAGATGAAAATGAGGCATAAACTTGTTCGATTTACTCACAAACGAAATAATTTCATTGGTCAGTAAGTTGGGTTCAATAGAGGAAATTCTAAACCGTTCAATTCCTTCAATATTATCTAATTGCTTGATTAATTCAAAAAAATTCTCCTCGTTACCCTGACCAAAATCGCCAATATTTACACCAGTTAAAACCACCTCGTGAACATCGGTTTTAGCCACTTCACGAGCAACATTCATGGTTTTTTCTATCGAATCGTTTCTACTTTTACCTCGTGCCAATGGTATGGTACAAAAAGTGCAAAAATAATCGCAACCGTCTTGAATTTTTAAAAACGAACGGGTTCTATCTCCTTTCGAATATGAAGGAACAAATTCGTTGACTTGATTAATTTTAGAAGCGAAAACTGACGCTTTTTCATTTTTCTCAGTGTTCGAAAAATGTTCTAAAATTTTGAATTTTTCGGATGCACCCAATACTAAATCTACACCATATATTTTAGCAATTTCTTCAGGTTTTAGTTGGGCATAACATCCAATAATAGCAATAAAAGCCTCTGGATTAATTTTCAACGCTTTGTTTACCAATTGTTTACATTTTTTGTCTGCATTTTCGGTAACCGAACAAGTGTTTATCACATAAACATCAGGAGTTTCATCAAATTCAACTCGTGCAAAACCCTCTTCTTCAAACATTCGTGCAATGGACGACGTTTCTGAAAAATTAAGTTTACAACCCAACGTGTATAAAGAAACTTTTTTGTTCGAAATCATAAGGTTGCGAAGTTAATTATCAATTGTCAATTATCAATTGCCAATTATCAATTTATCCATTAATAAATTTTTACTCCCTAGATAATTTATATATTTGCCTTACGTTATACTGTTTGCAATACTATTCCATGATTAAATTTTTATTGAGCAAAACTTTTTTAGTACAATTGGCAATTGCCTTTGTAGTTATATCATTAGCTATATGGAGTTTATTTCAATATATTGATAGTTATACACACAACGGACAAACCATAACGGTGCCTTCGTTAAACGGACTAACTATTGCTGAAGTTGAAGAATTACTGAAAGATAAAAACCTAAATTATGAGATTTTAGACTCTGTATATCTCGAAAAAGCAGAAAAAGGAGTGGTTTTAGACCAATCACCCGAAAGTGATGATTTAGTAAAGGAAAATAGAACCATTTACATTACTGTATCAAAAATAACTCCTCCCAAAATAAGTTTGCCTGATGTAGTTGATATGTCGCAACGGCTTGCTGTAGCTAAATTAGAAAGTTATGGTTTAAAAATAGGACGATTAGATTATACTCCTTCCGAATGTTTAAATTGTGTGGTAAAAATGAGTGTAAGAGGCAAACAAGTTTTTCATCAAGATTTGATTGCAAAAGGCTCAACTATAAATTTAACGTTAGGAAGCGGAACAAGTAATGAGCAGGTATTGGTTCCTTATCTAGTTAATGAAACAAAAGAAGAAGCAGTAAATAGCTTACAATCCACATTTTTAAATATTGGTGCCGAAATTTATGAAGATTGTAAAACAAAAGCCGACTCTGCAAGTGCTAGAGTTTACCGACAAACTCCGAATGGGGGAAACACTACTAATATGGGTGCTTCTGTTGATGTTTGGCTGACCAATGATGCATCAAAAATAAATTATAACCCTCCATCTGGATCAGATTCATTAAATTTACAAGATTAAAATGAACAAGTTTTTTACTTCCATTATACTAATATTTAGTTTTTGTGCGTCAGCTGATGGGCAAAAAGATACCTTAGTGGATTTAAGTTTTAATAAAAAATTAATTCAATATTCATTGTCAGAAGAATATCAAATTTTAAAAAATACCCCGATAGCCCCGATAGCTATCGGGGGGGCTAAAAAAGCACTTTCTTTACCTTTTATTGACGATTTTTCGCAACAACATTTTTACCCCGATGCATCGAAATGGATAGATAACAATGTGTATATCAATTCAAATTATGCTGTAAATCCTATTTCTTATGGCGTTGCAACTTTTGATGGATTGGACTCAACCGGTTATCCTTACAACTTTTTAGTCCCTACTTCTTATGGCATTGCCGATTATTTAACCTCTAAAACCATTGATTTAACGGTAGTTACCGATAGTGTTTTTCTAAGTTTTTATTACCAAGCAAAAGGC
>CAYJMI010000023.1:0-30911 GCA_964371285.1 uncultured Vicingus sp.
TAATAAAAAAAAGTAATATACCAAATATACATAATTAACTACTACACAAAACCTTTGTATCAGTTTTTTCTTTTATCGGTCGTTTTTGACCCACTTTTGTGCATTTTATTTTATGTTAAAGGAGTTCTAAATTTAAAATTTATTTCATCACCATTCTTACCGAATTACGGCTTTTCTGTATGAGTAAAATTTCTTTATTAAGTGTTGTTTTAGCAATGGTTTCAACATCGTAGTGGCGAATAGTAAGTAGTTCAACATCATCATTAAACTTTACCAAGTATTTCGAATTTAATGCTGCTATCAACTTGGTTAATTTTTGCTGGTTGTTATCTACACAAACCGAAAAACTGATGGCAGAATTTTGCATTAAATGAATACGTACGCCAAACTGTGAAAACAATCCAAAAATATGGCTCAGGTGGTCTTCCATAATAAACGAATAATCACGAACCGAAATGGAAATCAGCACTAAATTTTTTTTAAAAATATAGCTCGGAATAAGCGAATCTTCCGATGTGTTATCATTAATTAAAGTACCTATTTCGTTTGGGTTAACGAATGATTTTACGTACAACGGAATGTTTTTATTTTGTAAGGGTTTAATTGTTTTTGGATGAATAACCGAAGCCCCATAATAAGCCAGTTCAACAGCTTCACGGTAAGAAATGTTGTTTAATTTTTGGGTGTCGCTAAACAATTTTGGGTCGGCGTTTAACATTCCTGGAACATCTTTCCAAATGGTAACACTTTCGGCATTTAAGCAAAATGCTAATATTCCCGCAGTAAAATCAGAACCTTCTCTACCCAATGTAGTGGTGAAATTTTCGGAACTCGAACCAATAAAGCCTTGAGTAACAACTATATTTCGTGAATTTTGACTAAAAAAATGAGATAATTTTTCTTGAGCCAATTTTTCTGTCAACTCCCAATCCACACGAGCATCACGATGGGTATTATCGGTTTGAATAATGTTCCGAACATCAACCCATTTATTTTGTATTCCAAGTAAATTTAAGTAAGCACTTATAATTTTTGTAGAAATAACCTCACCAACCGACACAATTTGATCATAAACATAATCGTAGCTTCTTGTTGGTTCTTCTTCTAGTTCCCATTCAATTTCTACAAAAGCATTATGTATTTCTTCATAAATAGCTTGATTTTTACCCGCCTTGCCATCGGGCAGGTCTTTAAAAAGCTCGTCCATGATTGAATAATGAAACGCCTTAACTTTATCTAAATGATAAAAACTATCCCCAATTTTATTCATGTATAATTCCACTACTTTTTCTAAAGCATTGGTGGTTTTATCCATCGCAGAAACTACCACAACCAAATCATCATCAAATAAATTGATAACACTGCCTACATTTTTTACTGCTTCGGCATTTTTTACTGATGCTCCACCAAACTTAAATATTTTCATTTTTATAATTTCATCTCTTTAAATACACACCCCTAACCCCTCTCAAGAAGGGAAAACTCCTCCGTTAGCTAACGAAGGCTGGAGAGGCTTCAAACCGCAATTTTCCATTTACCCACTCTGGATCAAGTTCTGCATTAAATTTCTTGTAAAAATTCAATGCAGGTTCATTCCAATCCAACACTTGCCACATCATTTGGCGAACATTCAATTTTTTCGCTTCATTTATGGTTTCTTCAAACAAAAGTTTACCGATACTATTTCCTCGATAGGCTTCTTTCACAATAATATCTTCCAGATACAAGTTTCTGCCTGTCCATGTTGAATAACGAATATAATAAAACGACATTCCTACAATTATTGCATCTACCTCCGCTAAAATTATCCAAAATAAAGGGTGCTTACCAAAGCCGTCTTTTTCTAATTCACCAATCGTAATTTTAACTTCATGAGCTGCTTTCTCATAAATAGCCAACTCTTTTACCAAAGCTAGCACTTCAGGTAAATCTTTTAGGGTTGCTTTTCTAATCGAAATATTCATTCTATAAAGTCGATTGAAATCTATAGGTCGATATCAAGAATACTTTTCATTGTATAATTTTCTGGGTCAGGCAAATACGTTTTTGCTTCTTCCAAATCTCTCGTTGTTAACGATTCAAAACTTCTCATCATGCTTTTTGTTTCCTGACTTTGCATATTAACTAATCGAGGGGCTATAATTCCTTCAGCGTTAGAAATATCTGCCATTGATAAAGCTTGATATTCACCTATTGGAGTAGAAATAACGATACATCTTGTGTCGCCGTTGTCATAAAGTTCTTTTACTGCATAACCAAGGGTAGTACAAAATCGAAGATCAAACGCTATAGGGTCGACACATCTTGTTGCATATCCAATTTCAACCGGGCGACATTTAATTTTTAAGTTCAATTTTTTAAGTTCTACATCTAAAAGTTGAATAAACAGGTGGGATTTACTCAACAAACCTAATTCCGGATGCCCATGGGCATCATAAGAGAAAATTATACCTGAACTTTTCATGTCAGCTTCATCGATATGATGAAATACTCCTTCTGAAATGATAACACCTCCAAAATCGATGCCCATTAGTTTTCTTTTAACCATGGTTGAAATAATCAACTTCATGATCTTATCAAAACTAATTTTAGATTTATAAAACATTTCAGGAATAATAATCATAGGGTAATGACAAGCATTTCCTATGCCTAATGCTAAATGCCCTGCGGTACGTCCCATCGCAGACACAACAAACCAAGTATCAGTAGATCGAGCATCTTCCAAAATGGTTTTAGCAAGTCTTGTTCCTTCATCTTTTGCAGTTTGGAATCCGAACGTGAATATCCCGGTAGGCAAAGGAAGGTCGTTATCAATTGTTTTCGGAACATGTATGTTTTGAATATTGATGTTGTTTTCTTCTAAAAAAATACTTATTCGATTGGCGGTAGAAGCCGTGTCATCTCCACCAATTGTTACCAAAAGTGTAATATTTTCTTCTATAAAAAAGCGATTGTTAAACTCTTCGTTTTTTGGTTTGTATCTACTCATTTTTAAATAAGAGCCACCTTTTAAATAGATACGGTCAGCAATTTCGTAGGTTAATTCAATGTAATCGGTTTCATCTTTAAAAAGAGTGCTATAGCCCTTATTCAAACCAATAACTCGATAACCGTCAGATAAAAACCGTTTGGTTATTGCCGCAACTACGGTATTAATACCGGGAGCAGGTCCACCGGCACAAAGAATAGCAACTGTTTTTATTTTATTTTTCATGATTAACTACTTAATATATAGATTTTTATGATTTTTTATTATTTTTTGATATGAAAGACAAAAGTAAAGAATTAATTGAGAAAGGAAAGAGGAGATTACAAATTATAAGGTTAGTAATTAAGAAATAATTACTTGAATTTGATAAGACGAAAAATTACTACAACTACTAAAACAACTTTTTTTAATTTTAACATCAGTTAATAAGTATTTTTACACTTTTATTCAATATGGCTAAAATTAAATTATCAATATTCCTTACATTTTTTCTTATTTCATATACTTCTTTTTCACAGGTTGTTGATGAAATAATTCAGGTTGACACTTCTTTTATCACGTATAAAGTGATTTACAAAGAAACTGTTGGCGATTATTTTCAACTAAAAAAAGCAGTTTTTGCTGATGATACTTCCGTTGTTGCTATCGAAAAAAATTACTCCAACGGACATCAAAATGGACTAATCAGAATTTATTACCCTTCTGGTAAATTAAGGATTAAAGCTCTTTACGGAAACGATAAACTTCAGGGAGAATGGACACTGTATGGTGAAGATGGAGTAATTATCACCAAAGGAGTTTATAATTATGGATTAAAAAATGGCTATTGGGCTTACAAAAGCGTAAAAACTTTTGGACGATACAAAAAAAGTGTTAAACACCGAAAATGGATAAAAAAAGACATCAACAATCAAAAATACAAAGCTTTTTATTGGAATGGCAAAAAGAAAAGTGGCTCTACTATTTTTGAAGAAAATTATAAAACTCATGCCGACACACTTTTTGCAATAACTACTTCGGATTCATTATCTGTAGATTCGAGCTTTAACAATATTACTACTGAGACTTATTACATTGTTGCAATAAAGCACATTGCACAAAATTATTACTTTAGAAAAGCGAGTAAAGATTACTTTAGGAAAACGAAAAGAGATCGTGCCAAGTATATTGAGCAATATGTGAATTTGGATAAAGATGTGTTTAAGTTTAATGTAGCACCATTTGTTACTCCTATAGATATTAATCCTTTTTTAATTACTGAGAAACTGAGTAAACCAACTATCAATTCTTTATTAAAAACAAGTGGAACTACTCTCCAAAAAGAGTTTTTATCTTCAACATTTACACCTAATGTTGGTCTTACAAAGTATTCGACAGATAAAAACTCAACTATTGTATTGTACCTTTCTAAAAAAATAAATAATTTATTGGTTGTTGATTTGGTTGAATTTCCAACAATTGATAATGAATTTAATTTTACAGAAAATTATACTCGAAAAGATACCGAAAGCTTACGTATGTTGTTTTTATTTAATGAAAACAACGAAATTATTGAAGTTGAATTCCAGAAAAAAGTTTGGTAACTTTTTCATTAAACATATAATTTGCTCCTATCTATAAACATAACAACAGAACTACCTATTTGGCTTGCAATATTTTGCTTGGCAGCAGGATTTTTGTACGCTTATTTCCTCTATAAAAAAGATGCTCGATTTGATGATACCAAACCTGTTGTTAAAAAAATCATGTTCAGTTCAAGGTTTGTGTTGGTTACAATTTTAGCTTTCTTGTTACTTTCTCCTTTTATTAAAACCATTTTTAACAAGGTAGAAAAGCCTATCATTATTATAGTTCAAGATAATTCAAGTTCCATTTTATTAAACAAAGATTCGTCGTTTTATAAAACAACCTACCAAACCAATCTTGATGAGTTGGTGGATAATTTATCTCAAAATTTTGAAGTTAAAAAATACACTTTCGGTGAAAATTTAAACGAAAACAAGCCTATTGATTTTAGTGAAAAAATTACCAATTTATCCAATGTATTTAGTGAAATTGAATCAAAATTTTACAACCAAAATATTGGAGCGGTAATACTTGCCAGTGATGGAATTTACAATCAGGGAACCAATCCACTTTATTTACCCAATTTACCTCCTTACGCCGTTTACACTATAACTTTAGGCGACACATCGGTTCAACGAGATTTAATTCTTAAAGAAGTAAATCATAATAAAATTACTTTTTTAAAAAATCAATTTCCGTTAGAAATTTTTGCCATAGTAAATAAATCGAAAGGTCAAAAAACCCAATTAAAAATTACTCATGATAACACCATCATTTTTTCTAAAGACTATACTATTTCTTCAAACTCATTTTCGATTACCGAAACCATTTTACTTGAAGCAAAAAACATTGGCACACAACATTATAAAGTAGAATTTTCAACCATAGAAAATGAAGTGAGTACAACCAATAACAGAAAAGATATTTACATCGATGTTTTAGATGGCAGGCAAAATATTTTGATTTTAGCCAATTCGCCTCACCCCGATATTAAAGCCCTTAAAAATAGTATTGAAAGCAACGAAAATTATAAAGTTATTACTAAATTTATTACCGATTTTGATGGTAATTTATCTCCTTACAGTTTAGTAATTGTCCACCAAATACCACAAAATAATAACATCATAAAACAAATCAACGCAAGCACTATTTCTGCATGGTATATTATTGGAAACCAAAGCAGCGAACAAGAATTTAACGGGTTGAACCTTGGCGTAAGTGTTGCCAATTCAAAAAATAATTTTAACGACATTTTACCAAAAGTGAATCCACAATTTCCATTGTTTACCATTTCAGAAAACACGTTAAAACTTATTCAAAACTTTCCTCCTTTGTCTGGGTTTTTTGGAAATTATCATCTAAAAACAAATGGCTATATTTTATTAAATCAAAAAATAGGAAATGTAGAAACCGATAATCCTCTGTTAATATTTAATGAACAAAGCGACAAAAAAAATGCGATTCTTTTTGGCGAAGGTATTTGGCGATGGCGAATGCAAGAATTTTTACTGACTAAAACCAATGATGCTACAAACGAATTCATTAATAAAACGGTTCAATTTTTAGCTGTGAAAGATGATAAAAGTAAATTTAGAGTACTCTTAAACAAAAGTTTTTTTGAAAATGAAGCACTACTTATAAATGCTGAATTGTATAATGACAGTTATGAATTAATTAACGAACCAGAAGTTAAAATAACCTTGATTGATGCAGAAGAAAAAAAATTCAATTATGTGTTCAATAAAACATCTAAAGCGTATGTTTTAGATGCAGGAATTTTAGCATCTGGAATATATACTTACACAGCAAATACTAAATTAGGAGATAAAAATTATACGCAAAAAGGTCAATTCCAAATTTTACCCCTAATGTTAGAAGCTAATAATTCAACAGCCGATTTCCAATTGATGCAAAATTTAGCTAAAAAATTTGGAGGAACAATGTTCTATCCATCAACCATGAATAAAATAAATACAAACATTAGCCAAAACTCAACTATTTCTTCCATTATTTATGAGGAACATGACTTAAAAGATTGGATACAACTAAAGTGGATTTTCTTTATTTTATTGCTATTACTAACTTTAGAATGGTTTTTACGGAAAAGAAATGGTGCTTACTAGTATGCGTTTAATAAATAATTTAATGAACATTACTTTGATGTTTTGGAATTATGCTTAACTTTAACGTTAAATTTGATACTTCAATTATGAAAAAGTCTATTTACTCCAAAGCATTAACCTTCTTTTTTGTGGTGAGTCTTTTTTCTTTCACAACTACTGTTCAATCATGTTCCAAAAAACCTGGTTATAATGCACCAAGAAATGGTGGTGCTAAAGTAAGTTCATCTGGGCATATTGGTAATAGAAAACATAAAAACAGACACGTTTGGGGTCAGTAAATTATTTATTCTAAAAAAGAAGGCTGAAGTTAGTTAACTTCAGCCTTCTTTTTTAGAATATTTTTTCTTTTAATGTACTATAAAACGTTCCACCATTTTTTCTCCATCAATTACAAATTCAACAAAATAAATACCTGAACCAAAGTTGGCAGTATTAAATGTTTGATTGTAAACACCTTGATTTAATTGTCCGAAATCTAAAGAAGATAATTGTTTACCAGTAATATCAATTAAGTTTATACTCACATTTTTATCTGCTTTTAATTCAAACCGTAAATTCAACACATCTTTTACAGGATTTGGGTAAGCTACTATTTTTTCAACATTCAACAACTCACTAACTCCAACAGGATAAACAAAATTAATATCATCTATAACTAATTTTGTTCCAATGTTTCTGCCAGCCCATAATGAAATATTTAAAGAATCTGGAGTAAATGGGGATACTGAATTACTAAAAAAAGTATAACCTGAAGTAGTATTAAATACTTGAGTACCTGCCCACTGACTTGGAAAACCTGATTTTTTAAATTCAATACTTATTCCTCCAGTATCAACACCGCTAGGTGTATATTGATAATAAAATTCGACTGAAGCTGGAGAGCTTGTAAAAGGTTCTCCACCACCCCAATAACTTTCTCCAAAAAATCCGTTTGTTGCGGCACCCCATAAGGTATCACCGTTTGAATTTAAAAGTATATTTAACTCGATTGCGTAATTACCAGAATAAGCATCTGTTGATTTCACAACTGGCATGATAGGTTCACCTATAGCCCATTGGTTAAAAGTTTGCCAACTGTCTAAATCATCCCAATAATTGGTTGACCAATTTTCAAAACTGTTGTTCAAAATATTTTGTGTTACTCCAGTTGATGATTTTAATTGAATATCATCAAATTGTATCCAAGTACCAGGTATACCCATAAATTCAACTAATGGGTTTCCTGTGGCAGCACCAATCATTAATGAATCTGCTACTAGCGCTCCTATATAAAAAGCAAATCTTGTCCAGTTAGCTTGTGATTGGGTTAGAAAATAAGTTCCGCCACCACTAGGATTACTCAAAAAAGTTGTTGCACAAATAAACAGTACCGAATCGTTAGGTTGAATATCAGCTTTATAGTAGCCAATCACACTATCTACATCGTTTAATGTAACTTGTTGCCCAGGTGTCATATTATCTGGATCGCCGCTAATAAAGTAACCAAAAACAGTATCCGACATATAAAGTACGGTTTCCAGTCTTACAGAATACAATCCTGTATTTGCGTCTAACGATTGAGAAGTTGATCCTGCAATTGCTTGCCCTTCATTTAAACTAGTGCGATAATCGTCCAAAGTAAGTGCACTTTGTTGGGTCCAGTTTTCGAACCCTTGGTACTGTGAATAGCCAGTAAAACCAGCTAACAACGAAGATAAAATAAGTAAAATTTTTTTCATGGTTTTATAGTTTAAATTAAAATGAATTAACGAACTAAATTATCAACTAATTTTCTAATAAACAATGTTTTTAAACACAAAAATTGATTAGTATTATAATACCGACAAAGAACCAATTCCTTCTCTCAATACCACTGAATCACCTTCTGTACAATCAATAACTGTTGATGCGTGATTGTGTCCAAAACCGCCATCAATAACTAAATCAACAGTATTTTCATATTTTTCATGAATCAATTCTGGGTCGGTGATGTATTCTAAAATCTCATCATCATCATGTACAGATGTTGATAACAACGGGTTCCCTAATTCTTTAACTAACTCACGTGATATTTTATTATCGGGTATACGTATTCCGATGGTTTTTTTGTTGGATTTAAACAGTTTTGGAACACTTGTATTAGCATTCAAAATAAAGGTATATGGGCCAGGTAATGCTCTATTTAATAATTTATAAGTAGAATTACTAAACTGAACAGTATAATCGGAAATAGAACTTAAGTCGTAGCAAATTAAGGAAAAATTAATTTTATCCACCTTAACTCCTTTTAATTGAGCCATTTTTTCAACTGCTCTTCTGTTATTTAAATCACAAGCCATGCTATAAACCGTATCGGTTGGGTAAATAATTACACCACCTTTTTTTAACACTGCAACTACTTGCAATATTTTTCTTTTATCGGGATTATCTGGATGAATATCTAGTAACATGTTTCTGGTTTCTTCTTGCTGGTTACTGGTTATAGTTACTGGTTATTGGTTACTGCTTTCGCTCCTCTACGAAAGCCCCTCCTTCGGAGGGGTTGGGGAGGCTTTTCTTACTTATTCGCTTTAGCATGGTCAGCTAAAAATTGAGCTAATCCACTATCGGTCAAGGGATGATTTAGCAACCCTAAAATAGCACTTAATGGCCCTGTCATTACATCAGCAGCCAGATGAGCACATTGTAAAATATGCATGGTATTACGAATTGAAGCAGCTAAAATTTGTGTTTCAAAACCATAATTATCAAAAATCAATCTTATTTCAGCTATCAAATTCATTCCGTTGAATGAAATATCATCTAAACGACCTACAAATGGTGAAACATAAGTTGCTCCAGCTTTTGCAGCTAATAATGCTTGCCCTCCAGTAAAAACTAAGGTACAATTGGTTTTTATTCCTTTTGTTGAAAAATATTTAATCGCTTTAATACCTTCTTTGGTTGCAGGAACTTTTACAACTATTTGCGGATGTAATGCCGCTAAATTTTCTCCTTCTTTTATCATTCCTTCATAATCGGTGGCAATAACCTCTGCACTAACATCTCCATCAACTATATCGCAAATAGCTTTGTAATGTGCCATAATATTATTGTAGCCACTTATGCCTTCTTTTGCCATTAATGAAGGATTTGTGGTAACGCCGTCTAATACACCCAAATCTTGAGCTTCTCTAATTTGATCTAAATTTGCTGTGTCGATAAAAAATTTCATTTGTGTTTTTTTAATTATTTTAATGGAATATTACAAAAGTAATAATGCTTTGTACAAAAGTAAAAAAAAGAGTTGAAGAAATATAAACAAGCATTATTCTGCTGGATGAAAAAACAACTTTGTTTGAATTAAATCAACCGATTGATAATTTAACACCAGTTGTTCCTTATCGATGCTTATCAATTTTATCCAATTTACTTTAAAAACTGATTTTTCTTTATTTGGTGTTAAGATGTACTTAGCTGCTTTATCTGACCAAGTTCCTTCAACAACCTGACCATTAATAAGTCCAGTGTACTTATTTTCAGTTGTAAATTCGAAAAAATCATTCTTTTGTACGTCAGTTTTTGGATATTTCGAACCAAACTCTTCAATTTCGATTAAGTTCCATTTTTTAACAACAGAAATATCTTGAGCCTGAACTAAAGTTGAAATAAAGAAAAAAATTAGTATCGTGGAAATTTGTTTCATAAGGTAGGATTTAGTAAAACAAAAAGTGGGCAAGCTACTTACATCGCACCGCTCAACCACTTATCCTTGCTTCGTTCCCGACCTGGGGAAGTTCAGTAGGAGCTGGTCGTATAAGACTTGCCCGGCACAAAATTAGAATTATCTTTTTAAAACGACCAATTAAACGGTTAAAATTTTATCTTTTATTATTTTTGTAACCATAAATTTCAATATGGAACAATATAAAATAGCTTTAAAATATGGTTTATATGGAGCTTTAATTGGCTTGATATTTTATCTTCTATTGTTGTTTTCAGACAATAGTCCTTGGGGTAGTTCTAGCTGGATGGGAAGCTGGATACCAGGAGTAACGGCTTACTTTGCCATTAAAACATTTAGAGAAGAGGCTCAAAAAGACAGTTTTACTTTTTCTGAATTGTTTAGAATTAGTTTTTCTACTATTTTTTTTCAAGCTGTGTTTGTAAATATCCTTACACTTATTGTTGCTACTGTTCTAAATACAAATGCCATAGAAATTTACAAAGCAGAAATGGTTCAAAATGCTGAACAATTAAAAGCTATGATTTCTGTTGATATGTATAATCAGCTTCAAATTGAACTGCAAAATATATCTCAATCCGTTCTAGCTTTTTGGGATTTTATCTATAAATTAATTGGAGGTTTAATTGTTTCGTTAATTTTAGCCAAAAGTTTAAAAAGTAATAAACCTATTTTTGACAATCAACATGAATGAAGCTCTTGACATATCTATTGTAATTCCATTGTTTAATGAAGAAGAATCATTACCTGAATTAAGCGAATGGATAAAAAAAGTGATGCTTCAACATAATTTTTCTTACGAAGTTATTTTTGTAGATGATGGTAGTACTGATGGTTCATGGAATATTATTGAGCAACTCTGCCTAAAAAATACTGCAATAAAAGGAATTAAGTTTAGAAGAAATTACGGAAAATCGGCTGGTTTAAATGTTGGTTTTGAAGCTGCAAATGGCAATGTGGTTTTTACCATGGATGCCGATTTACAAGATAGTCCTGATGAACTTCCTGAAATGTATAACATGATTGTTAACGATAAGTTCGATTTAGTTTCGGGCTGGAAGAAAAAAAGATACGACCCCCTTTCGAAAACCATTCCAACCAAACTATTTAACTGGGCAACCAGAAAAATGTCGGGAATTAACAATTTACACGATTTTAACTGTGGTTTAAAAGCTTATCGAAAAGAGGTAATTAAAACCATTGAAGTATATGGTGAAATGCACCGCTACATTCCCGTATTAGCAAAATGGGCTGGGTTTTCAAAAATAACTGAAAAACCTGTTCAACATCAAGAACGAAAATATGGTGTTACCAAATTTGGCTTAGAACGATTTATCAATGGTTTTTTGGATTTGCTTTCCATTACATTTATTGCAAGATTTGGTAAAAGACCCATGCACTTGTTTGGAACATTAGGTACCCTAATGTTTTTTATTGGTTTTTTAAGTGCTTTCTATATTGGAATAATGAAATTGTATCGTTTAAATAAAGGTATTGACACCATTTTGGTAACAGACAATCCTTATTTCTATATTGCATTAACTAGTATGATTCTCGGCTCATTATTGTTTGTTTCGGGATTTTTGGGCGAATTGATTTCAAGAAATTCACCAACTAGGAATACTTATCATATTGAGAAAAAAATATAATTTACATCTCCAATGAACATTGTTATTATTGGTCCTGCTTACCCTTATCGAGGTGGAATTGCTTTGTTTAATGAGCGACTGGCAAAAGCATTTCAAGGAAACAACCATACTGTTGAGATTGTTACTTTTAAACTTCAATACCCCTCCATATTCTTTCCTGGTAAAACTCAATTCTCTGATGATTTACCACCCTTAAATTTAAAAATAACACAACAAATAAATTCAATCAACCCATTCAATTGGATAAAAGTTGGATTAAGAATAAAAAAACAACAACCCGATTTAGTCATTTTTAGTTATTGGATGCCTTTTATGGCTCCTTGTTTTGGTACAATTGCATCCATCCTAAAAAACAACAAAAGATCAAAAACTATTGGTTTAATTCACAACATTATTCCTCACGAAAAACGATTTGGCGACAGCTTTCTAACTACATTTTTTACTAAACAAAACGATGGTTTTATTGTTTTGTCTGGCGATGTAGAAAAAGATTTAAAAACATTTACAAATAATCCCGTTTTACAAACACCACATCCTTTGTACGATAACTTTGGCGAACCAAAATCTAAAGAAGAAGCTAAAAAATTACTAAACCTCAATCCGGATTTTAACTATATATTGTTTTTTGGTATCATCAGAAAATACAAAGGTTTAGATATTTTACTTAACGCTTTTGCCGATCAACGAATAAAAGATAAAAAACTTAAACTGCTTGTTGCTGGAGAATTTTACGAAGATGATACTGACTATTTGAAAATTATTAACGATTTTGATTTAAAAGATGATGTTATCATCACCAAAACTTTTATTCCAAATAGCGAAGTAGTGAATTATTTTTGTGCAGCAGATATTGTTGTCCAACCCTACCGACATGCTACACAAAGCGGAGTTACTCAAATTGCTTATCATTTTAATAAACCCATGTTGGTTACCAATGTTGGAGGATTAAAAGAAATGGTTCCTCACCAACTGGTTGGCTATGTTACTCAGCCCAATGTAAATGCTGTTGCAGATGCAATTGATGATTTTTATTCAAAAAATAAAGAAGAATTTTTTATAAAAGGAATTCAACAAGAAAAATTAAAATATAACTGGCAAATTATGGTTGATAAAACACTTGAACTTTATCAGAAACTATAATCGGAACAATATTTGTTATTCGACCCAAGTTAATTATTAACTTTGTAGCCTTATGATAAAAATAATTTTTACATCCATATTTTCAATTTTCACCTTTTTTTTGTTTAGTCAAGACCTGAACAAAACAGATGCTAATGGTAAAAAACAAGGCGATTGGAAAAAATATTATGAAAATGGATTTGTTCGATATCAGGGTCAATTTAAGGACGACAAACCCGTAGGGACTTTTAATTACTACTACGAAACTGGTAAACCTAGTATTATTATGAATTATGATGGTGATGTTTCCAGAACAATTGCTTTTTATGAAGAAGGCAAACTAAAAGCTAAAGGAAATTATAAAAATCAACAAAAAGATAGTATTTGGAATTATTACAGTTTAGCAGGATATAGGGTTTCGGAAGAACTTTATGTGAATGGTAAAAAACAAGGTACTGTAAAAAACTTTTTTGAAGATGGTAAAACTGCTGAAGAAAAAGAATACACCAATGACGTTGAAGAAGGTGAATGGAATCAATATTATGAAGATGGTAAAGTAAGAATGAAATCGACCTATAAAAATGGCGTTTTAGAAGGAAAAACCTACTATTACGACAGAGGTGGTAAAAAAATGATTGAAGGTAATTTTTTACATGACGTTCGACATGGTGCCTGGATGTTTTTTGACGAAAAAGGCAACATCACCAAAAAAGAACTCTTTGTTAATGGAAGGTGTGAAAATTGTGAAGAAACCCTCATTAAAGAAAAAGACGAACTTAAAGAAAAACAAGATAATTTAGAGTTTGAAGACATGCTTCCGCCGAAGTAACAGTTCACACACAGTTGGCAGTTATCAGTTGGCAGTCAACAAGAAACAAGAAAACCAGAAAAATAGTGGATAATAAAGAAAAAGTATTAGTAGCCATGAGTGGCGGAATAGATAGTTCTGTAGCAGCTATATTGCTTCACGATCAGGGTTATGAAGTAATTGGGATAACCATGAAAACATGGGATTATTCTACTTCCGGAGGTGCTAGAAAAACTACAGGATGTTGTAGTTTAGACGACATTAATGATGCTCGTGCATTGGCGGTAAACATGGGGTTTCATCACATTATATTGGATATCAGGGCTGAATTTGGTGATTTTATCATCGATAATTTTGTGGAAGAATACCTTGCCGGAAGAACACCAAATCCTTGTGTACTTTGCAACACTCATATTAAATGGGAAGCTTTATTAAAACGTGCCGACCAATTGGGGTGTAAATACATCGCCACTGGTCACTACGCTCAAGTTAGGTTTGAAAACGGGAGACACATTATTTCGAAAGGAAAGGATGAAAGTAAAGACCAATCTTACGTTTTATGGGGATTAACTCAAGAAAGTTTATCGAGAACCTTATTTCCATTGGGGGGATTTGAAAAACACGAAATACGTAAAATGGCTTTTGATAGAGGTTATCAAGAATTATCAAAAAAATCGGAAAGTTTTGAAATTTGTTTTGTGCCAGATAACGATTATCGAGGTTTTTTAAAACGTAAGGTGGAAGGCTTAGAAGAAAAAGTAAAGGGAGGAAATTTTGTCGATACTGCGGGTAACATTTTAGGAAAACACCAAGGTTATCCTTTTTATACCATCGGACAGCGAAAAGGGTTAGAATTGGCTTTTGGCGACCCACGTTATGTGATTAAAATTGATGCCGCTAAAAATGAAGTCGTGTTGGGCTTAAAAGAAGACTTGAATTGCAAAGAGGTCTTGGTAAAAACCCCCAATCTTTCTAAATATGCTACAATAGAAGGTGAAATGGAAGTTCTTTCAAAAATCCGGTACAAAGATAAAGGCTCAAACAGTCAAATTACCATGTTGCCTGATGGAAGATTGAAAATTTTATTTTTCGAAAACGTACAAGGTGTTGCTCCCGGTCAATCTGCTGTGTTTTATGAAGGAAACGATTTAATTGGTGGTGGATTTATTGAGTGAAGCTTGAAGACCGAAGCTGGAAGTCGGAAGAAACATCTACACATTTTCACATCTACACATTTATTCTTAACTTTATTCTATGAAATGAGCATAACGAAAATTCGATACCAATACAAATGATGATAAGCGAATTCCATATGACCTATAAAAAACAATAAATATCAACATATGAATAATAATTTCATCACTTTATGTTTTCTTTTTTCGTTAGTCTTTTTCTCTTGTGAAAAAGATGAAAAAACAATTGTTCCTGTTAATTATGGATACAATTATGCAGGATTAACCGTTGGTAAATATGTGATTTACGATGTTGATTCTATTTTTTACAATGTTCCTTTTGGTGTTGTGAACAATTATAAATTTCAACTCAAAGAAGTTGTTGATTCAAAATACATTGATGCACAAGGTAAAGAAGCGTATAAAATTATTCGCTATAAAAAAGATACTGCCGTTTCACCAGATTGGGTTCATCAAGTAGTTTGGAATGCAACTATAACCAATTCCAATTTTCAAAAAGTAGAAGACAATGTTCGGTTTGTCAAATTAATTTTCCCTGTTAATATTGGTAAAAAATGGAATGGAAATGCTATGAATACACTTTCAGCTTGGGAATATGAATACGCCTCAACTCATCAACCCGAACGAATTGGAACAACTAATCTAGATTCTGTAACAACTGTAACTCAATTTGATGATGGAAACGAAATATTGATTCAACGTCAATTTTACCAAGAAAAATACGCTACTAATATTGGTTTAGTTTATAAAAGAAGTATTGATATTAAAAAAGCCTTTAACAACTCTAGTGGATTATTTGAAAACAGCGAAGGTGTAGATATTACTTACACGTTTAATTCTACAGGATTAAATTAGCTTTTATAGCCCACGGTTTAAACCGTGGGCTATAAAAGCTAATAAAAATTATCTACGTAAAAGTTTTGTAGAATACACATTGTTTTGACCTACTATCGACAACATATAAATTCCGGAACTCAAGTCTAAATTATTTATCTTAATGTTGTTTAACCCTTTTGTTATAAATTGACTCTCATCAATAATTAATCTTCCTCTATAATCGTATAAATAAATTTTAAAGTTATCATCCATATTGGCATGAATATTAAGACTTAACTGAGTGGGAGCTAACACCATTTGAGTTACTTCAAAAGTACTGTTCGAACAATTAGAAGCTATAATATTATGATAACTTATGGTTCCATCAAAATCGACTTGTTTTAATCTAAAGTAAACGATTTTGTTTTCTGCTTCAATGGTGGTTTGATAGGTATTAGAAATGTTAGAATTACCAGCACCATCAATTTCAGCTACTTCAAAAAACACAAATCCATCGTAACTTTTTTCGAGTACAAAATAATCGTTGTTTATTTCTGTTTGAGTAATCCACATTACTTTTATTTCTTTACTAGAACATTCGGTAGAAAAATTGGTTAATGTAACAGGTAACGGACTCGCATTATCAACTAACACCCAGTTTTCGAAAAAATCGACAGGAGCAATTGCAGCACCACTTACAGTATTTGCTACAGCATTTACAGCTCCAAAAAGCATGGCAGCTTCCCAATTAGCTGAGCCAGTATTAAATCGTTGTGCCTGTAAATTTGTTTCGGTAATGGTATTTGTTCCTATCATTTCATTTGCAGCATCATCGTATGTAAATGAAAGCGTAACCGATGGTTTTGTGCCATAAGATAAAGCATTAATGTGCCAAAATCGATCAAGTACTTCTAATGAACCATCGGTTGCAGGAATAACCGAAGACCACATGTTTGAAACAGTAGATGGCCATGGAACATTCATATCGGCAGTTTCCCAAGTAGATAAAAGAAGGTTTCCAGCTCCTACTCCGGCAGTTGTTTTATTAATAGATAATGGAATTTTTACCCCCGTATTGGTAGTCCAAGGAATAGTATAAGTTCCTATTGTTGCAGCAATGTTCCATTTAATCCTATCCGTTTCTGCTTCCGATTTTATGTTACCTCCTGTTCCAGCAACAGCCAAAGCATTAGTTGCAGGATTATCAATAACCAAATAGGCACTGTTGTCAATAACCAAATACGCATTATCGTTAATTACCATGCGTGCCTGTGAAAAAGCTAAAGTGGAAAATAAAATAAATGATATGATAGAAAATAATTTTTTCATTTATTTATTTTTTAGATTTTGGTTTAGCTAAATCAGGCATAGTTTTCGAAATGGCAGCTTTTTTGGCAGTTACAATACCTTCAATTTGTGATGGTTCTCCAAACTGAACATCTGTTCCGTTCCACCACATTGCTTTACCTGTTGTACTTTCATCTATGTCGTTATGCATCACTCCATCCATATTAGTATCAAATTCTTTGCTTAAAATTTCAGCAGAAATTTGTGGATTTTCATAACCTGTTTTTTCGGCAATAGCCATCCAGCTAAAGCTTACGTTTGAAGTTCCGTTACCATTTTCTTTAATTTTAAAACCTTCTTTGTTTACCGAAACAATGTAAACGCCTTTGGTTTCCCCCATTGGAGTAACAGTAACTATAATTGGTTTTTCTGAAGAAATTAAACTCTTATATTTTTCATCAAAAGCAACTTCTGCTTCACCATTTTTTAAATTCGCTGTTCCTTTAGCATTTACATCTACACTTAATGAGGTAGAAGCATAAGATGCTGTTCTTTCATTGGTTTCATTACTCGATAATACAACAAATAAATCGTTGGTTAAGGTTTTACCATCTACATAAGCACCATATCGTTTACCCGAAAAATTAGCCCCATACTCCAAGCCTTTTATCCAACCACCAATTACACCACCATACATACCTAAGCCTATTGAATTATCAAACTCTCCTAAAGGATTAGATGGTCCTGCCATTTTTCCTCCTGCAGCACCTGTAGTAAAAGCCGTACCAAAACCATAAACTGAGTAATCTACACCGCCTGAACTATAATACCCTAAACCTCCCCATCTAAAATTCCCATCATTACCCATTACACCTCCAGAACGTGTCGCAAGACCACCCACACCATAAACCCCAAATACACGATTGCCTGTTCCAAGATTTGACCCTTCAACACCATTATTTGTAGCACCAAGATTAAAAGAAGTTCCGCTTCCATTGGTTGCATATATACCTCTAACACCAGCAGCACCCAATCCAGTTCCATAATATTCTCCTTGTACTCCAGCAAAAAGTGTTGTTCCGCCTGTAACTTGTCCGTACACACCGGAACCATCAAAACCAGTATAACCATTTACTGCCCAATCGAGAGTAACATTAGCAACTCCAGAAAATAAATCATCTGGAATTACTGTTGTTAATGCTCCAACCACTACTTCTCCATTGTTTAAAAAAGCCATTCTATCTGCTCCAGCAGTTACTACTCTTAAATTATCAGCCCCACCACTATAAAAACCGGTATTAGGGTCGGCAACCCAAGTATAAAATGGTAAAAGAGCAGTACCAGCAGCATTAGCTTGTACTTGATCTCCATTAGCAATCCTAAAACGGATGGTATTATTTGTTCTAAAATCTAATGCTTGTCCATTGGTTGTTCCTAAAAAATGTGTGCCAGAAGTGGCATTAGCATTACCTGTAATTTTCCAATCATCACCACCAGTAGAAAAACGAACCCAAGCAGCCCCACCCCAATAATAGTATCCTGGAGTTACATCCGCAACGGTTGCCGTGTTATAAACAAAAAGCGATGTAGCTGGTGCAGCAACAGGACCTGCGGCAGTGGTCATTGTTAAAGCAACACGAGGTACTAATAAACCTTTGTTGGTAAAATTAACATCTAAACCTGCACTTGCAGCGGGAGCAGCACCTGTGGCATTAATACCAATGTTTTGAGCAGAAAGATTTGTTGTTAAAAAAATTGAAGCACACAACGCCACATAAACAACAGGAAATTTGTAGTTTTTTTTCATTTTATTTCTTAATTTAATTATATTATACCATAAACTATATTTACTAAAGTGGTTCAGGAGAAAACCCTGTAGATTGTTCACTTTATTTACTAACTTATTAGTTACAAGTAAAATAAATACAAGTAAAGCTACTTAATTTATTTTAAGTATTTAACGAAATTTAAAAAAAAAGGTTGCTTCTTAACATAAATTTTCATGATTACCCTCATAAAATAAGGGGAAAAATGAAAGAAAAAGTTTTTAACATTACAGGGGATTATTACTTACCAATAGCATCAGCCTGTTTTTTTGTAAGCAATTCGATGGTTTCATTATAGATATCATCCATCTCCTTAGGTGATGATGAGTAGAATTTTAAACTGGTGTTAAACTCCTCTTTGGTAACCTTATTTTTTTTATAGATTCCGTCGAACATAAAATCAATATCAAATCGTTGTGAGATGTTTTGGTATTTATAGGCAGCTTGTGCCAGCTCCATTTCGGCTAATACCTCTGCCATTATAGGTCTGGATAAAATTGAGTCTATTTCTTGTTTGTTGTTAGAACAAGAGGTTAGTAATATTAAAAGAAGAGGAATGAAAAGCCTCCCCAACCCCTCCGAAGGAGGGGCTATGTATAAGGACGAAAAGGAAAAAGAGAAGAAATTCATAAAATTAATAGCTTGTAAAAGTTATTTTCGTCTAACTACGCCATTCCTTGCTGACAAGGAATCTGCATGATTAGCAAATTGATTTAGATAATGTTAACAGATTATCAATACTTCTTTATTTTAAATTATGGAATTGATGAGACTTCGTGTTCCTGATTTCCGTTACACTCCATCAGGAATGATGATAGTAGAGAAATGCAGGAATAGCGGAAAAACTAAGCAGCAGTTTTTGGTTTTAGTTCTCTTAATGTTTTTGCAGCATTCAACATGCTTTCAATCATTCCCGAACCGTAGCTACCATCAATTAAATCTCTAACCTCGTAAATATTAGTGCCAATTTGAGCTTTATAAAAAAAGTGGTTTTGAGTTTTGATGCCTGAATCTGGAATATCTTGTTTGTAAATGATGGCATTTTCTTCTTCTTTTATAATTTCAGAGGAGAAAACTAAATCTTCTTTTAAATCCATTTTTAGCAATTCAATATCTCCTTCGCCAAACATAATTTCAATGCCAAAAGCCTGTCCAACTTGAATTTCTAAAGCACCTCTTTCTGACAAGTTTACCTCTGGCTCTCCATTTTCTTCAGCATTAGGTACCATTACCGACATTTGAAAACCCCAAGGGTTTAAGTCAAGTGCTTCATAGCCTTTTAACTCAATTGGTGGTGCTTCAACAACCTCATCACCTCCACAAGCAGAAAACATTAATAAGGTAAAAATTATTCCAAAGTATTTTATTGATTTCATGTTCTTAAAATTAAAGAACAAATATAAATTAAAAATTAGAAACAACGAAAGATTTTTTTTCTTGAAAGTTAAACCTAACAGGTTTTAAAAACCTGTTAGGTTTAGGTTTGATTATTCCACTTTAATTCTTATTCCTTCCGAATGAGATGTAAACTCTGGCGCGTACATACATTGAATGGTTGTAATTCCATTTGAAAAATCTCCTTTCATGTTTACTTTTAAAGGATATTCAAACACATATGTTCCTTTTGGCAAATAATCGAAAAAGAAGTTGGTTGAAGCATCTTTGGTGGTTTCAAAATAACCTAATCCACCTTGATATCTGTATCCTGAAAAAACGTTAATGGGTTCAAATCCTGCTGCACGCATATCTTTCATGTGAACATATTCCATGTTTCTATCTACTCTTAATTCAATTCTAATTTTTAATTTATCTCCGGGTTTTAATTTTGTTTTATCCGTAATCGGTTTTAATACTGGCCCTGAAGCTGAATTTTCTTGTAAAAATACTTTCTTCACAATTTTCAAAGGGGTTTCATGTGGCGTAATTTTATCCAATTGCTCAAAATACTGCCAGTACATTGCTCCCCAAGATACTCCTTCATCTTTTTTAGTGATTTTAATTACTCCCATTTCGGGTAAAATCTCCTTTTTATTCCAAGAGGTTTTAAAATATCCAGTACCCACTTCTACTTTTACATTTTCTAATTTTTTAGGGTCAATGATGGTGCTTCCAACTTGAATTTCTATGTTATTTTCCGTTACCAACCAATCCGAGCCTTTCATGAGTAACGCATAACAAGCATCGGTAGTGGCTTTAGTTGTTCGCCAATCTTGTGTCTGTTTTTGTTTAAGTAACCAAACTTTCATGTCTTCAACACTTTTTTGGTCGTTGGTAATTTCATCAAATGCTTCAATTAACAATGCCTGAGTTTCAATGGGTGCTTGATACCAATAATAACCGCCTGTATTTTCTTTCCAATACATGCCTAATTCTTCGTGATTAATAGCATTTTCTTTTAGTGAAGCTACAATTTTTGTTGCTGTAACTGTTTCTTTATTTCTAAATAATGCAACTGCAATCATCCCTTGCATGTATCTACTGTTCGATAACCAATATTTTTTGGCTTGATTTAAATAATACTGATAAGCTTCTTTGTTTCTTGAACTTATTTCTGAATCATTGATGAAATAACTACGAGCGTATAAATACATGATTTGTTCATAGCCAATGTTATTTTTTTCTAAATCAATTTTATACTTTTTCAAATAATCGTAATCGTCTTTAATTCTGTTATCAAGGTACTGAACCGCTGCTAAAGTCATGTTCCACGATTTGGTATCCCCTTTAATATTGGTAACTCCCATGTGTTTTAACCTACCCATTCCTGTAACAATGTGTTGCGTAATATACCTGCTTTCGGGCATCCCTTTAAACCAAGTCCAACCACCATTTGCAACTTGTAGTTCTTGTAATTTTTTTAGTGCACGTTGTTGTTCGCTTGCCATTTTGTTTAAATCAAACAACAATCCTACTCGTTTTTTACGTTCACTTTCGTTTTGAGCATTTAACACCCAAGGAGTTTCTTCCAAAATAGCCGCTTTTAGTTCTTGATTTTTTTCTAAATTGGATAAAAACGATTCTGGGGAAGTGCTTTTCCAACTTTCAAAAACATTCTTGATTTTAGGATTTGAATTGGCAATGTGCGAAGCAATAGAATTGGCATAAAATCGACTAAAGGTTTGCTCAGCACATTCGTATGGATATTCAATTAAATAAGGTAATGCTTGTATTGCATACCATGCCGGATTTGAAGTAAATTCTAAAGTTAATTTTTCACTTTTTAACGTAGCAGATTTGTTGTTTAATAGTTTCTCGAACGTAAATGTTTTGGATTGATTTCCACGAATTGGAAGTGGAAGACATTCTGTTACTAACATTCTATTGGTTAATACTGGTAGCACTTTTTCTTCTCCATCAGAAAAATTACCCGATTTTGCTACCACTTTGTAAGTAATTGCAGAATAACCTTCAGGAATTGCAATTTGCCATTCCACCATCGTGCTTTTTGCTTTTTCTACTTTAAAGGAATTTTCGTCTTTACTTTTTAAAATAGATGTAGTAATCTCTTTCATGGTTAATGCATCGTAAAAGAAAATTTTAGCTATCCCACTTTCAATGTTTTTTTCGGAAAGATTTACAATTTTGGTAGAGAACGTCATTATATCACTTTCTCTAAAAAATCGTGGTGCATTGGGATAAACCATTAATTCTTTTTGGGTAATTACTTCTTCAATAATTGTTCCCGATTTTAAATCTTTGGTATGAGCCAAGCCCATAAATTTCCATTTGGTTAACGATTCTGGGATAGTAAAGCTGATAAGAATTTCTCCATTTTCGTTGGTGGTTAGATGAGGATAGAAGAAGGCGGTTTCGCTAAAATTACTTCGGGCTTTTACCTCCTGCATATTATTTTCTCGATTATCTTGTTCTTTTCCTTCACCCTTTTTTTCGTCTATTATGTTATTTTTATCCTTTTTTAAAGATGCTTTTGATTGGTCTTGTCTACCGGTGGAACCAGTTGCTGTGGTAGCGTCCATAACAGACATAGGAGCAGCCATTTCAGCTTCTGCTACTTTTCCTGCCGATTCTTCAAAAGAATCGCCATCACTTAAAACACCTCCTGATGCTCTACTTCCTCTATAATTATAATAACCGTAGTTTCTATTAAAATAATAACCAAACCAATTCAACTGATCATATTCTTGATTTGGAAATTTGATGTATTTATTCCAGTTTTCACTTAATAAATTTGATGAAATTGGTGCAAATGAATTGTTGCCTTGCCAATAAATGGTTGAATAATTATATTTAAGAATATCTAACGAAAAGTAGTTGGAACGAAATGCATCTAACGAGGCATCATACAATGTTGCCAACATTTCAGCGGCAGCTTTTTCGCCTTTTTTATCGGTTATTTTAATTTTCCATTCTTCTTGTTGTCCAGGTAACAACTTGTTTCTAAACGTTTCAAATTTTACATCCAACATTTTGTTGGTGTGAGGCACGTATACCACATCAGAAAAATTAAAGCTTCGCCCGTGTTTTACCAATGAAAAATGTACCACAAAATTGCCCCGATGTTCTTCGGCAATTGGGATCTCTATTTTTTGCTGACTTCCACTTAGTTTTATCCAATTTTTCGAAACTATTTTCCCTTTGTGCTCAATTTCGTATAAAATATTTACATTTTTGGCAGCAGAAGCCACCAAAAAAGATGCTTTTTCACCAACTTCCACTACATTTTTTAGTTTGGTGAAAAAACTAATTTCATTGGTTGGGCAATTTTTCTCCGTATCTCCAAACAAGGTGAAATACTTAATTTCTTTAACTTCATTTCCAAACACATCAATACTGGTAGCTTCCAACAGATAATATCCGGAGCTGCATTCAGGTAATTTACCAAATCGAACTACTTTTTGATTTTGTGTATTAAAATTTACATCAAAAACCTTAGTCGCTTTTTCCCATTTGTATTTGTTGTTTTCGTCTTGGTATTCATCCAATGGAAAATCGTTTTGATAGGCTTCTTTATTCATTAAATATTTGTCGGGGTTACTCCAAAGTTTTGTTCTAAAAATTTTATTAGGACTTTTTAGTTGCCATACTTTAATGTTCCCTTTCGCAAACTCAACTTCTCCATTCAAATTAGTTGTAGATATATAAAAACTATCTGTAGCATTTTTATTGATTAATTCGGGCATATTAAGATTTATGAGCAATGCTTTATTACTCACATAAACATAAGTACTTGTACTTTGTGTTTCTCCATTAATATCCACCACGTCGGCATAAATGGTGTAGGAAAAAGTTGGTTCAAATTTATAACTCACCGACTCGTCCGGAATGGCTTTAAATTCAATTTCAAAAGTTCCATCGTCTTTGGTGGTGGTTGTTCCGTTGGTAATTTCCATTTGAGCCGATTGTGGCTGGTAACCCCAACGATAATAACACCAGTAAGGAAAACTTGCATTACGAACCACACGATAATTTACATCGGCACCATCTAAAGGTGCTCCGGAGTATGTAGTAGCAATTCCAATCGCTTTAATATTTTGATTGAGTTTATAGCTACCTTTTATAGGTTTAAATTCCGTTTCAAAAGTTGGGCGTTTGTATTCCTCTACCGAAAAATAGAGAATCCCGTTGGTGCTTGCGATATGCATCTGACCATTTAAACCACCAACCGGAGCAACAAAAGAGCCACTAAAAGTACCATATTCATTGGTAGTCAATTTTAAATCACTGACTTTTTGATAATTAGCATCGTTAAATATTACAGTGGAAGTATAATTTGTTTTAATGGTATTTTTATCACCATCGGTATCTATTACCAATCCTTTAAAATAAATAGTTTGACCAGGTCGGTAAATGGCTCTATCGGTAAAAAATAGTGTTCGGACTTGAGTTCGTTTTGGTTCTTGGTAATTTCGGTATTGATAATACGAATCATCTGTATTCAATCGGTCTTTTTGATATTTTAAATCGACAAAATAATTTCGGTAATCGCTACCTGGTTCAATAATAAAATAACCATTAGAATCGGTTGTTTTGGTTGAGAGTTTTTTCTGTTCATATTTTCTGGTAATGTAATTATACTTGTCGTAATAAATATCGGCAACAACGTCTTTCATTGGATTTCCATTTTCTCTGTCAGCAACAAAAAATTCGATGCTTTGGTTTTCTGTTCTTCTAGTAGTATAACCCATATTGGAAAACCAAAACGGTGTATAAGAAACTGCTTCATTTTCACTTTCGAAATTTTTAGTTGATGCTACTAATAACACATAAAAACCTAAGGATTGAGCAGGAATTTTTATTTCTGATGAATGGTTTTGATAATCGCCATCATTTTCCAATTCTATTTCCCATTCAGAAATTACTTTTTGAGCTTTTAACTTGGTTAAAAAATCTTCGTTACTCTGGTTTTTATAATAATCCTTGTAGCTGTCATAATCAACTTTAAGCAGTCGGGCATAAACTTTTGATACATTTTTATACGACAATAATGCCAACACTGATTTGTTGGGCGTATTTACCTTTTCGGTAGTTACTTGTATTGATTTTGTTTGGATTTGATTGATTAAATACGCACATTTTTTTGCTCCAAAGCTGTTCGGAAATAAGCCTATTGCTTTTACACAAATATCATAAGCTTTTTTTATTTCTAGTTTATTTCCAATAGTTGAATTGGCATTGTAGGTAGTTCCTTTTTGATAATGAAGTGTGCAATTTCATATGCAACTTGTGTAGAAGACTCGTGTTTGATAAATTTTTGCTGCAACTGAATTAAACTTTCATAATACAATGAATCGGCATCAGTTAAAACTGAGTTATTTTTTACAAAACTCAATCGCAACAGCTCCACCTCAACTAAAGCATTTATGTTATTGTCATTTAAATGAGTTTTAGTTAAGCCTTGCAGTGTTTTTAGTGCATAATATTTTAGCGATAATGAATCTTTATTTTCAATACTTAATTCGGTAAATTGTTCTGCCGAAGCAAAATACTTTTCGTTTTTCAACACAAACGCATAAATAGGTTTAGTAAGACTAGGTTCTTCGTTCATAAAAAAGGTCAAAGCCCGATGTGATACAAAATCGTACAAAAACGGACGATATTTTTCTGAACTGTCTTTTTTAATGATGATATCTTCAAATGTATTAATCGGTGTTCTTTTTAACTCATCAATAGCTGCAATTGACAATAAATAATGGTGAATAGTTACTTCAATTATTTTCGACAAATCCCAAGTTTCAATATCATTTTGCACAAAATCTACCGTTGTTGTGCGGTTGTGAAATTTCCATCGATTGTTCTGATAATATTGCCAGTAAAGCTCTGCAATAACTGAGTGTAACATTGGTTTTAACGGATACGTAGCTTTTTCAGCTTCGGTTTCTAATTCATTTAAGGTTAATTTAAAGCCATTTTCTTCAATATACGATTGAAGCTTTGCTTTAACAATTAATGCTTTTAAAATTTGCTGATGATTATTTTGGGTTCTTGATTTGGTTAAAATTTTCTCTACTTCTTCTAAAGCTGACTTTGAAAGTCCATTTTGCTCCAACGAATCTACCTTTTTCCAATCTTCTAAATAAGCACTTCCTTTTGCGTAGTATAATATTGTTTCGTCTTGTTTTGGTTTAAAAAGATTCTCATTAGCATAAGAAAATAGTTGAATGGAGCTTACAATAAACAAAATGCTTATTGAAATGATGAAGAAGATTTTTTTGGTTTTCATGATGAATTTGTTTTTTAAATAAAATCTACAAGAGATGATTTTACTAAGATTAAAATTAACTTTTTTATGTAGATGTTTTTATGATTTATATTCCATAAAAAAAAGCACCATCCCGAGTACTCGGGATGGTGCTTTTTAAAATTTAGTGTGAATATATTATTTTAAAGTAAACTTAATGGGCAAGTTATATGATACAGAAACAGATTTACCTCGTTGTTTTCCTGGAGACCACGCTGGCATAGCTTTTACCACTCGTATTGCTTCATCATCCAACATTTTATTTACTCCACGTAAAATCTTCACATCTCTAATTTTCCCATTGTTTCCAACCACAAAATTAACAAAAACAGTACCTTGTATTCCGTTTTCTTTAGCCACTTGTGGGTATTTCATTTCGTTTTGTAAGTATTTAAACAACGCTGCTTGTCCTCCTCCAGGAAATTCTGGCATACTTTCAACAATAGTAAAAATTTCTTCTTCTACCACCTCTTCTTTAACTGTAAATTCTTCAACAACAGTAGTTGCATCAGCTTCAGTATCAATCATTTCAACCTCAGCAACTTCAACCTCATTTTCTACAACCTGAATAATTTCTGGTGCAGCTGGTGGTGGAGGCGGAGGTGGTGGTGGTGTGTTTTGTTGTGTAATAGGAATAATTTCTTCTTCCACTTGTTCTACAACTAATTGACCTAATTCGCTTGCCGAAACATCATAAAATTTCATGTTTACAACAAGATAAGTAATAAATAAAGAAATAAAAAGACCTCCTAACATGAAGACTCCTCTTAATTTATCTAAATCAGCTTTTGGGTTTTTCTTTGGATCCATAATTATTAATTTTCAATTTCTAAAATTAGTATTTTTTTTATTGTCAAGCGTTTTTTAGTAAATCATCTTTTAAACGGTAGCAATTTGAGAATAAAAGGGAATAATACCACTCCTAAAATTGCTCCAACTGCATTTGCAAAAAAATCATACCAGTTGCCACTTCTGTTTATAAAAATGTATTCTTGAAGCATTTCCATAAAACCACCGTATAAAATTCCAAATAAAACAATTAAAACTGAAGTTTTAATTGATGTCGAATTTTTATCACCTTTAGTATAAAACCAATAACAAAGCATTATTGACAAGATAAAATAAACTCCTAAATGCACCAATTTATCAAAATTTAAAAAAGGAGATTTAGGAATTTTATTTCCCGGATAACCACTTAAAACGGTTATGGTTATCAGCCACAATAATGCTGGTAAAAAATATAGTTTATAATTTTTTATCCTACCAAATTTTTATACTGTTCGGCAGTTAATAAAGTATTAGCTTCTGAAGCATTAGAAACTTTTACTTTAATCATCCAGCCTTTACCATAAGGGTCGGTATTTACTAATTCAGGATTTTTTTCTAAACCTTTATTAAATTCAATGACTTCACCTGATACTGGCATAAATAAATCTGATACTGTCTTTACAGCCTCTACAGTTCCAAACGTAGCTTCTTTATCTAAAGAATCGCCTTCTGTTTCTACTTCAACATAAACGATATCACCCAATTCGCCTTGTGCAAAATCAGTAATGCCTATTATTGCTGTATCGCCTTCAATTTTAACCCACTCGTGGTCTTTTGTGTACTTTAATTCTGATGGAATGTTCATTTTATTTTTGTTGTGATTTTTATAATTGATAACTGCGTATAAAAGTATTTATATTTTAGAATTTATCAAGTGCATCACTTGATAAATTATTAACCATTATTGAGATAAGACAAATCTTAAACTAAACCCTGCATTTGTATTAGTGGTTGGGAATGTTGTAGAAATCAAAGGGTTTGTTGCTATGTAATCGTAAAATAACCTGAAATTAAGTTTGGTACTAATTTTATAATCAGCAGTAAATTTAACCGAAAAAATACGTTGCCCACTAGTCAATTGATTAACTTCCTCTACAATTTTCCTGATAATAGTGTTGTTATTTCTTACTGAAAAGTCTATTCTTGTATCTATATCGCTTTGAATTCTACGTTTAATAAATGGGATACGAACTTGCCTAAAGGTATAACCCGATCCAATACTCAATTCATTACCTTTTACCTCCGTAATTTGATTGTTAGCCATACTTAATGATGCATTTCTGTCTTTTTTATATTCAACTTTTACCAAAATATTGTTTTCTAAAGTAATATCAACACCTAAAAGTGGACCAAATTGTTCGGAAATAGATACTGAAGAAATTTGATATGCAGATAAAAAATTATTTTCAACATTTCGTGCTCCGCCACCTGGTAAATAAAATAAGTTGGTGGTAAATGAACTTACGTTGAAAGTAGAACGATACGCATGGTTTAAACTAATTTTTTTAAATGCTCGATTTAATATTGGAATTTTTTCTAAGCCATCGTAAGTAATTCTCCAATTAGGGATAGGTATGTATTTATCAAAATTTTTGAGTGAAACTTTATCAGCACTTGTTCCAGAATATGAAGCTAAAAAAGTTGGTATTAATACTTCTTGGGAAGTTCCACTATAACCATCACTATAATTACCAATAAATCCGTTTGAATTAGGATTTTCAGCACCCCTTCGTTTTGAAATAATTTCTCTATTTGTTAAAAAATTATCAAACACCGATGAATTCCAACTGCCTTTTTCATCTCCACTAAAAGCTGTAAAAATAGAAACATACGACATGCTAAAATTACCTGTTTCTACCGCTGTAGGAAATTGATATTTTCCATAAGTACCATTTTCATTTATTGCTAAAGAATCATAATAAAATTGCTGAGCCATGTTGGTCGCATAATTACGGTTCATGGTTAATTGAATACGTAAATTTTTAAGCGGGTTAACAGTTGCCCGTAAATTGTATTCTTCTTTATAAGTGGTGTTGTACGTATATAAAAGTGTTGCTTTTGGTACTAACCAATCGTTTTCGTAAGCTCTAGTGGCGAAGTCATCCTCCTGAATACCTGAAACAAAATTAAAACCCGGTGCAGAAAAATTTGGGTTAAATCCTAAAATGGCTGTTTCTTGATAATATCCAGGTAGCAATGTTCCTCTGTTTCGAGTATAAGTTCCCGATATGTTTTTAGGGCTCATTAACATCAACATTACATGATCCATTGGTTTAAAAGGAAGGACTTTTCTCCAAAGTTCGACTCTTGATGTATCAGAATCTTTAAATTTTTTCTGGTCAAAAATTATTGTTGCCGGTGGCGTTCCTAAAGCCCAACCCTTTAATTTAGCATTCTCTGCTTGAGTTTTTGTTCTATCTGGTTTTTTCCTGTCTAAAGCTCTTCTTTGCTGACGTTCGGTTGCTCGTTTTTCTACTTCTTTTAAATACTTAAACTGACTATAAAATTTACCCATATTCAATTGGGCATTAAAAGTTATGGTATTCGAGTTTTGGATGGTATGACCCAAAGAATCTGCACCAATTGGAGCTCGTTGCCAATCGTAATCTCCTGCGTAAGTAGATGTTAGTGTGATAAAGTCCAAATATGGTATTTTGGTAATAGGCACCTCATAATTGAAGCTAAATGAATGGTGATAATTGGTGTTTATTCCAAATTCTCTAAAGCTTTCATAAACAGTATCTTTCCATTGCTGATATTCTTCTTTATAATCTTTGTTAACACGACCTTGAGCTGTTAGAGGTTCGTTAATAGATGCTTTATTGTTAGCGTTAAAATTAAAAGTCAGTGCTTTGGTTAAATCAAATTTTAGTGCATAAGTTCTGTTCCAATAAAAATATTTTTGATAATAGGTAGGCATTTCAAAATCAAATCCAGTATTGTTTCTTGCTCTTCTTTCAGAATACATTCTATCTAAATCGGTTTGAAAAGACAATTGTTTAGGGGCTAAATAGAAATTAAAATCTTTAACAAACAAAAATGCTTTCTTTTTAGCAATTTTGGTATCGCTAAAAGGCGTATAATTTTTTGGATTATTACTAAAGCCATAAGCGAAACCTCCTTTATAATTCTTTTTTGTATCGAACTGGGTATCGGCATTTCTCATGTACGATTTTGAATATCCAAAATTGAACGACAAATTGGACACATCATAAAAATGAGCTTTAGTTTGACCTTTTGGTCTTAGCTTACGAACATTGGTAAAATTTATACTTTTACGTTTCATATACTCTTCTGTTCTAAAT
>CAYJMI010000023.1:30921-34985 GCA_964371285.1 uncultured Vicingus sp.
AGAATCTCTGTATTCTTGCGAAAAATTATCATTGTCTAATAATTCATTTAACAAGATGTCTGGGTCAAGTGGATTGTATTTTGGAGTGATTTTTCCTTCAGTTTGACTAAAATACATGGGCAAACTAATTCCAACTTTTTCAGGTATAAACTTTCCTAACTCCACTCCTGTTGAAAGGTCGTAACTTTTTTTGGTAACAATTTGGCGTTCGTTTAATTTTTGCTGAACGCTTCCGAAACCAGGTGTAGAATAATTTCCAGCCAAAGTAATGTTTCCTAAATCTGCTATTTGAGCGGTCATTCTAGCTTGAGCAGCCCAACCACCTTCGTTATCAAAATCCGACATACGAAGTTCATTCACCCATATTTCGGCACATTTTTCCAATCCATCATCGGCTGGGCGAAGGGCTGATTGTTTGTTATTCCTAACCCCAATCATAAAAACTCGAACTTCTGCTAAATTTGGATTTCCTTTAATTTTTACTTTATTACGTCCATCAACTTCTTCATAAGCTTTTAAAATGTTTACTCCTGATTGAGATTCGGACATTAATTGATTTCTTTTTAGTTTAATATCAGTAAATTTAGAAAGCGTAATGTCTATGTTGTTATCTTCTGGCCACACCATATGTTGGTCGTTTTCGATATCTCTATTATAAAACCCTGGAGGTGTAACCTTTAACGGTACCTCATATTCGTAATAGTTATTATTAAAATCAGTCCCCATTCTGATAAAAACTGTTAAATCGTTATCATTTAAAGGTGCTGTTACATTGCTTTGCTCAGCATGGATAAACATTTTTAATTTTTTATATCGACGAATATCAATATCCATTATTTTAAATCCTGCTCTAGCATCACCATCTTTTAAATTACAAACGTTTAACGATAGAGCTTGTTCATTTAATTGGTTTAACCCTGTGTTGTTGCTTGTTGGGTTAGGGTTAATTTCACGTAGGATTCCCGGAGGAATCACATAATTTACAGGCGTTTTACTGCTGTTTTCTTCAATGTTTACCGCCGAAATTATAAAAGAAGTGGTATTATCATCCGTACCGATGTAATCACCTAAACTTAATAAACTACCATCGTATTTTCTCCATTCGCCACGAACCAACTCTAATTGAGCAAAACGTAGCACCACTTTTTCGTTAAACCCTTTCATAAACATTCTCATAAACCGTATCGATTTAAAATCTTGAATATTTCCAACAATTTTTTCAGGGTCACGAATGGGGATTTTAAATTGGTACCAGCGTATATTTCTAGTTTCACCATTTGGGGTTCGAACAGTAGCATCTAAAACATTGGTGATGTAATTATTACCCACACTGTTTGGACTAACTTGTGATGGGCTAATATTTACGACATATTGAAAATAACTTTCTTTAAAATCTAAATTGTTATTTAAATTGATATCTTCCACATTTGGTCTTGTGGTTGCTGAATTTGAATATCCATCAGGGTATGGTGCCGTTGGTGAATTACCTTGTGAATTATTAAATTTTTTGTAACGCGTTAAGATATCTGTCGCTGCACCATCATAATCAGAACCACGATAATGATGATAATTATCGGCAGCAGGATCAGCACCGAATGAACCCCCAAATACAGCATTTTCATCAGCATCATTTAATCCATCATAACCTATGTCTTGGTATGGTCTTGTACTTGGTGTATTATCAAATGCATTTACTAGAGCTTGAACAGTTGGAACTCGACCCCAAATAGTGGTGTCGACCAAATTTATATTTGCTCCAGTACCATAATCAATAGCTGTAATTGGCAAACCGTTTTCAAAACTTTTACGCGAATCTTTTAAAATATCTTCCGAAATATTACCTAAGTTAAAATACAATTGACCACCGCCATGTAAAGAATTTCCGTCTTCATCATTAAAAGGGTCCATTACCCAAAACTGAATAAACTCGACGTTCGAAGATTCAAAATCGGTAGTTTCAATTCTTCTCATAATTCCTCCCCAACGATTTGTGGGATTATTTAACGTTCCATCAGGAGCAATACCCGAACCTGGAAAAATTCCATTGTCAAAATTATAAGGACCTCTTTCGGTTGGATAAAAGGCCAAATCTAAAATCGGCATGTTAGTAATAATACCGTTTGTTAAGCTTTTGTTTGGAAAAACTTCTGTTTGTAATACCTCACGCATATAATGGTTCGATTGCATATCAGGGTTACTTGCAATATGGCTTGGTGTTCTAGTATCATTTCTCCAAAACAGCGGATCGATAACATACCAAGCCAAATTAGCTCTGTTAAAACCATAGGCTAAAGTGTTTGAATATGCACCATCACCTTCTGGAAATAAATCGGGTTGACCTTGAGGGGTGCTTGCTAAATTCCACATGGTATAGGTAGATAAATCGATGGTGGATTGGCTACCTTCAAAATCATCTAAATAAGATGTTCCAGATTTACTTATTGCAGAAGGGTTTCCTGGTAATAGTTGAGCAAATTCCCCCTCTAAAGTTAAAGTAGATTTTTCTTTTGTACCATAAATAGGTAATTTGTCAGCCCAACGAGTTAAAAAAGGTGCATCGGTAGAGTATGTTAAATCAAATCCATAAATGGTATTATTAATTGGTTCATCTCCAAGGTTAATTTTTGGAGTTAATGGTCGTTCTGATAATTTTATAATTGTTCCACCGATATTAAATTTGTCACTAATTTTATAATCCAACCTTGTCCCCATCATCGTTTTGGTTTGGATATTGAATAAGGATTGGCTTTCTAATGAAATTTTTATTGGTGTTCCAGACTGTAATATTCCATCATTAATAATTTTTACTCTACCTAAATTATAATCAACGGTATAATCTACATTTTCGGTTAAAGCTGCACCTCCAGCAGTAACTACTACAGAACCCTTAGGAACATTTAGTGCATTTAATGAAATATCTGCACTTGATGATGATGAGTATTTTCCTTTAATGGTAAATCTATTTTTGGTAACATCTTGTTTTGCTAAAGTTAGCGTTGTGGTATATAATGAATCATAGGCATATTTATCCGCTGTCACAGGATTGGTAAATTTTGACCTTAAATGTGATCCAAATGGTTCTAATACTGGGAAATAAATTCTACCTGTATTAGCATTTATGGTAATTCCATTAATAAAATCAAAAACACCATCAGGACTAGCTTGATTTTGATTATTCACTCTATCCAAATTCATTAACCCAATAATAGGTTGATTACTTAGATTGTCTTCAGGAATAAAAGGAATCTGAACTCCAGTTGCTGGGTCTAAATAATCAATATTAAAAAAGAAATCAGTTGGCGAAATATTATATGCTCCTAACGAATAAACATTTTTCATCATTAAATCCCAAGTGGGTAAAGATGTGTTTAAAATAGAAGCCTTAAGTAATTTTACATATAAAGCATCTTGACCAGCTATACCATCTGTTGAAAATTCACCTACCTGATAAACTTGACCATCTAGAGTATATTGAAAAGCAACAGACAAAATTTGATCGGGTTGCATAGTAGAATTTAATGATATATAACCAAGTTGTGGATTTAAGGTATACTCCGAAGGACTTAACAATCTTGCGTTTTCATATTTTTCAAAATCAACACCATTTTCAAATCCTAATAATTCAAGAGCTTGGCTAGAAGTAACAAAACTTCTAATAGCTGATGATGAAGAATAAAGGCTATCAATATTGTTATACAAATTATTTGCACCATTTAATGGAAATGTTGTATTAAGTGCAGGATTAGCATCGGTAACCAGAGCATCATTATAAATATTGTTTGAGGTTGCTTCTCCCAAATCCATAAAACCAATAATGTTTTTAGTATTTTCTATTGCATTGTTGATGTTAGATGTCCAAACTTCAACTTTAATAATGTTTGCTCTAGAATTAATTACTGGTGGTGATGATAAAAAACTCTCATAATTATCCCTAAAATATTGAGCTAAAAAAAAGTGTTTGTTGTCTTCGTAATCTGATGCCGGTTTTTCGAAAGTTTGAATTTGAGCACCTCCTTGCACGTTAATTTCTTTCTTTTCACCCCGTTCTTGCGACAACACAGTGG
>CAYJMI010000024.1:0-6376 GCA_964371285.1 uncultured Vicingus sp.
CTTTAATTCTGATATCCAACTAGCAGAAAGTGTGAATGTTGTAACTCCTTCTTAAAGTTATGTAACAATTTTAAATGGGATACTCGCTACTTTTAATTATTGAAGATTATTTTTCAATTAAAAATTAACTAAAATGAAAAAACTAACTACCGCCAGCGGAAGACCATATACAGAATTTGAAAATTCGCAAACTGTTGGACCTCGTGGACCAATTCTAATACAAGATTATTTTCTACACGAAGATATGGCACATTTTAATCGCGAACGTATTCCCGAACGAGTGGTTCATGCAAAGGGTTCGGGTGCTTTCGGGACTTTTACTGTTACGCACGACATTACTAAATATACCAAAGCCCAACTATTTTCTGAAATCGGTAAACAAACAGAAGTATTTGTACGTTTTTCTATTGTTGGTGGCGAAAAAGGTGGTGCCGATAGTGAAAGAGACCCACGTGGTTTTGCCATAAAATTTTATACCGAAGATGGTAATTGGGATTTGGTAGGCAACAACACGCCTGTCTTTTTTATTAAAGATGCCAAAAAGTTTTCACACTTTATTCATACCCAAAAACGCGACCCAAAAACCAACTGTAAAAGTCCAACCATGATGTGGGATTTTTTTGGTTTAAACCCTGAAAGTTTACACCAAGTATTAATATTAATGAGCGACCGGGGAACACCTTTTTCATATCGGCACATGCATGGTTTTGGAAGCCATACTTTTTCGTTAATCAATGAAAACAGTGAAAAGGTTTGGGTAAAATTTCATTTGGTATGCCGGCAAGGAATAAAAAACTTTACCAACAACGAAGCCAATGAAATGAAAGGTATTGACCTTGACCAAGCTCAACGTGATTTGGTAGAAGCCATCGAAAGAAAAGATTTTCCTAAATGGGATTTAAAAATACAAGTGATGACGGAAGAACAAGCAAATATATTTGAATTCAACCCATTTGATTTGACCAAAGTTTGGAGCCATAAAGAATATCCACTAATTGATGTTGGAACAATGGAACTCAATAAAATTCCCGAAAATTATTTTAGAGATGTAGAACAAGCTGCCTTTGCTCCTGCCCATGTGGTAGATGGTATTAGTTATTCGCCCGACAAAGTGCTACAAGGTCGTTTGCTTTCTTATCCTGATGCACAGCGTTATCGTTTGGGAGTAAACTATGAACATATTCCAGTAAATGTTTGTCCCTACATGGTTGCAAATTACCAACGTGATGGGTTGATGCAAACAGGAGATAATGGAGGCTCAACTCCCAATTACCGACCAAATAGCTTCGATAATATTGTTGTTGATGAACGATACTGCGAACAACCCATGTTATTAGAATCATCTGTAGCCGATTGGTACGACCGAAATAAAAATGATGACGACCATTATACTCAACCGGGTTTGTTGTATAGAAACGCCATGAATGATAAAGACAGACAACATACAGTAAGCAACATTGTTAGTTCAATGAGTGGTATTTGTGGAGAAAAAAAAGAGGAGATTATTAACCGACAATTGTGTCATTTTTTTCGTATCGATAGTCAATTAGGAATTGCAGTTGCCAATGGATTAGGAATTACTATTGGTGAAAAAACTATTCAGGCATGCAACACCATGTTAAAACAAAACTAAGTGATGATGAAAACTATAGAAGAGTGGAACGAAAAAATTCTTAACATCACCTTAAAAATTAAGGTACAATATCCTGAATTGAGTAAATATTTGGAAGAAATGCCTATTACAATCCCCGATAAAAAATACCCTATAATAACTTCAAAAATTTTACAGGATTACTATCATTCGTTGACTTCATTGTTAGATAATTACCTAATCGAGCAATTTTGTAACAATGAAATAGATTAGCAATTTTTGTTGCTCCATAAAAAATCACTTACCATTTATAAATTGAACAGTATGAGAAATTTAAAACAATCAGCACTCCTTATTTTTGCAATAACTTTTGGGTTGTTCGTACAAGTATATGCTAACGATTACGATACTAAAGTTAAAGAGGCTGGTAAAAATTTTGACAACGGAAAATTCGACATGGCTTTACCATTGTATCTCGATTTAGCAGAATTCGATTCTTTAAATCCTGATATGAATTTTAGAATTGGTATTTGCTATTTGAATTCCAGAACAGAAAAACAAAAATCTGTGCATTATTTAGAAAAAGCCATTGCTTGCATTAATAAATGCTCTATTAAAGAAGATAAAGCGAATGTAATGGCTTTTAAAGCCTTAGGCGATGCTTATCATTTAACCTACAAATTCGATATGGCAATAGTAAGTTATGAAAAATTCAAATCCTTGTTAACGGATAATAAAAAAGACCAAGCGTTGATTCCTGAAGTAGATTGGAAAATAGAAATGTGTAAGGTGGGTAAACAATTGGTTGCTTCTCCTATTAAAGTTAAAATAGAAAACATGGGCGAAGCTATTAATTCTCCATTTGCTGATTATTCTCCGGTATTAACTGCCGATGAATCTACTCTAATTTTTACTACCAGAAGAGCGGAAAGTACAGGTCGAAATTTAGATTATGCCGGTTTGTTTTTTGAGGACATTTATATTTCTCATAAAAAAGATTCCCTTTGGTCAAAGGCTGTTTCGATTAATCGACCCATTAATACCATTGGAAATGAAGCTACTGTAGGAATATCAATAGATGGTCAAACCATATTAATTTACAAAGATGATAATGGTGATGGTAATATTTATAGCACAAGTTTGAATGGCGAACTATGGTCAATTCCCAAAAAATTAAACGATAATATCAATACAACAAGCTGGGAACCAAGTGCTTTTATTTCTGCCGATGGCAATACCTTGTATTTTACGAGCAATCAAGAAGGTGGGTTTGGAGGACGAGATCTTTATTCAAGTAAAAAAACTACCGATGGAGATTGGGGTGTAGCAGTAAATTTAGGTCCAACCATTAATACTCCTTTCGATGAAGATGCACCTTTTATTCACCCCGATGGAGTTACTTTATACTTTACTTCAAACGGGCATAAAACCATGGGAGGTTTTGATATCTTTTCAACAAACATGTTAGCCAATAATGAATGGACAACTCCTGTTAATATTGGTTTTCCGATTAATACTACCGATGATGATATTTATTATATAGTAAGTGCTGATAACAAAAGGGCTTATTATTCTTCTTTTAAAGAAGGCGGCTTGGGTGAAAAAGATAATTATGCGATTACTTTTTATGAATATAAAGAATCCCCGCTTACCGTTTTAAAAGGAGGAATTACCGATATTCATGGAAAGGTGCCAAAAATTATTGAGATTACTGTTACAGATAATGAAACTGGAGAACTTGTTGGAGTTTACCATTCCAATTCAAAAACCGGTGAATATTTATTTATTCTGCCTTCAGGAAAAAATTATAACATCACCCATGAATCGGAAGGCTATTTATTTCAATCCGTTAATATGGATGTTTCTCAAAACAAGAAGTATTATTTCAGCCAAAACACGATACAACTTGAACCGATTGCTGTTGGTTCAAAAGTAGTCTTAAACAATATCTTTTTTGATTTCGACAAAGCAACACTTCGAAACATTTCTAATGTGGAATTGAGTAAACTCTTTAAATTGTTAACCAAAAATCCAGGTATGGTAGTAGAAATTTCCGGACATACCGATTCTAAAGGAAGTGAGGAATATAATGTTAAACTTTCGGAAGAGAGAGCTCAATCAGTTGTTAACTACTTAATCGAAAAAGGAATCAACAAAAACCAGATGGTGGCTAAAGGATATGGAAAATCAGATCCTGCGGCGAACAATATCAATGCCGATGGAAGTGATAATCCAGAAAACAGACAACTAAACCGAAGAGCGGAATTAAAAATTATAAAAATAAAATCTATAAAAAAATAGAATAATCTCTTCGGAAAAATTTAATAAAACTAAAACACTTTCAGCTTAAAAACTGAAGGTGTTTTTTTAATTAAAATGTAATGTGTGAATAATATAACTTATAGTAAAAGTTGTGTAACACAATTAGTTAATAACCAACTCACCTTTGCCAAGTGAAAATTTATTCACCAATTAAAATAACTAAAATGAAAAATAAATTACTTCTAATTACAATAGTGCTGACATTATTGTTTTTTCCGAAAGTAAATTTCGGGCAAGCTCCTAATTTAGGAACAGCGGCTGACTTTGCACTCTTTACATCTGTTGGTGCTGTATCCAACGCTGGTATTCCTTACCTTACTAAAGTTACTGGAAATGTTGGAACAAACTCTGCTCCAACCATTACTGGTTTTGGTAATGTTGATGGTCAAATGCACTACGGTGGCGACCCAGCAAGTACTCAATGTAGTGCAGATTTACTTATTGCTTATGGCGATATTAATGTTGCAGTTCCAACTTTTTTTCCTGCTCCTTTATTAGGTAACGGACAAATTTTAAATGCTGGTGTTTACTCTATAACTGCACCAACTATTACACTAGATAATGACCTTACGCTAGATGCTCAAGGCGACCCATCTGCTATTTTTATTCTTCAATTAAATGGAGCTTTTTCTACCAATGCTAATTCAGAAGTGATATTGGCAAATGGAGCTCAGGCTTGTAATGTATATTGGAAAGTAGAAGGTTTAGTAGATATGGCAACAGGAACTTCCATGAAAGGAACGTTGATTGTTAACAATGCTGCTATAAACATGAGTACTGGTGTAACACTTGAAGGTAGAGCTCTTTCTACTGCTGGTGCAATTACGGTTGATGGTTTATTGGCTTACACACCTAGAGGTTGTGGTTTGCCACTTTTAACTGGACCACTTGCCCCAAACCTTGCTTCTATGGAATGTTATACAATATTTTCGTCTGACGGACCAGTAGCAAATGTTGGTATAACCAATGTTGTAGGTGATGTTGGAACAAATAATGGTACCGTAACAGGATTTAACCCATTACTAGTAGTAGGATTAATTCATGCTATTCCAGATGCTTCTACAGCTGCTGGAGCAGTAGATTTGTTAAACGCTTACACTTATTTAAACACCTTACCTTATGATATTGAATTGTTATTTCCAACTCAATTTGGAAACAATTTGGTTTTAACACCTCACACTTATATTATGAATGGTGCTGTAACATTTACTGACACCGTTTTTTTAAACGCAGAAGGAAATCCTAATGCAGTATTTGTAATTCAAGTAAAAGGTGCATTTGCAACAAGCACTTTTTCAAATGTGAAAATGATTAATGGTACAAAAGCCGAAAATGTGTATTGGATGATTGATGGTGCAGTGAGCATCAACGACTTTTCTGTTTTTAACGGAACAATTGTTTGTAACAATGCTGCTATGGATTTAACCAATGGTGTTGAACTTTATGGTAGAGCATTAACCACAACAGGTGCTTTAAGTACTTTTGCAATTAATGCTACCATGCCTCCAGGATGTGGAGGAACTGCTGCTCCTTTAATTATTACTCAACCAACCGATCAATCTGTTTGCGATGGTGGTTCGGTAAGTTTTACGGTTTCTGCAACAGGAACTGGACTTTCTTACCAATGGAGAATAGGAACTACCAACCTTGTTGATGGTGGTAACATTTCTGGAGCAACTACGGCTACATTAACTATTAACCCAGCAACTATTTTAGATGTTGCTACTGATTACAATGTAGTGGTTTCTGGAACATTCGCTCCAAGTGAAACTTCAAATTTTGTTTCTTTAACTATTGGTGGTGGTGCAGTAATTACTTCTGAACCAACAGATCAAACAGCTTGTGCTGGAGATTCAATTGGTTTTTCAGTGATGACTTCTGGAACAGTTTTATCGTACCAATGGAGAAAAGGAACTACCAATCTTATTGATGGTGGAAGTATTTCTGGTTCGACTACAGCTTTTTTAACTATCAATCCTGTAAATGTTTTAGATACGGCTTCTGATTACAACTTAATTGTAACAGGAACTTGTTTACCTGACGATACATCAAACTTTGCTTCGTTAACCATAGGCGGTGCAGTTATTACTTCCGAGCCAACTGACCAAACAGCTTGTGCTGGAGATTCAATTGGATTTTCAGTAATGACTACTGGAACAGTTTTATCGTACCAATGGAGAAAAGGAACTACCAATCTTATTGATGGTGGAAGTATTTCTGGTTCGACTACAGCTTTTTTAACTATCAATCCTGTAAATGTTTTAGATACGGCTTCTGATTACAACTTAATTGTAACAGGAACTTGTTTACCTGACGATACATCAAACTTTGCTTCGTTAACCATAGGCGGTGCAGTTATTACTTCCGAGCCAACTGACCAAACAGCTTGTGCTGGAGATTCAATTGGATTTTCAGTAATGACTACTGGAACAGTTTTATCGTACCAATGGAGAAAAGGAACTA
>CAYJMI010000024.1:6476-34767 GCA_964371285.1 uncultured Vicingus sp.
TTTTCAGTAATGACTACTGGAACAGTTTTATCGTACCAATGGAGAAAAGGAACTATCAACCTTATTGATGGTGGAAGTATTTCTGGAGCAACCACTGCTATATTAACTATTAATCCTGTAAGTATTTCTGATACAGCTTCTGATTACAACTTAATTGTAACAGGGACTTGTTTACCAAACGATACTTCAAACTTTGCTTCGTTAACCATAGGCGGTGCAGTTATTACTTCCGAGCCAACTGACCAAACAGCTTGTGCTGGAGATTCAATTGGATTTTCAGTAATGACTACTGGAACAGTTTTATCGTACCAATGGAGAAAAGGAACTACCAATCTTATTGATGGTGGAAACATTTCTGGAACAACTACTGCTACATTAACTATTAATCCTGTAAGTGTTTTAGATGCTGCTTCTGATTACAACTTAATTGTAACAGGAACTTGTTTACCAAACGATACTTCAAACTTTGCTTCATTAACAGTAAATACTACTCCTAATGCAACTGCTGCAAGTAATTCACCTAGTTGTATTGGAGAATCAATCAACTTAACTGCAGCTACAGTTTTAGGAGCAACTTACAATTGGACAGGTCCAAATGGATATACCTCTTCAACTCAAAACCCAGTTATACTTTCAGCAACAACATTAGATGCAGGGATTTATTCATTAACAGTGACTAATCTTAGTTGCTTATCAACTCCATCAAATGTTACCGTTGTTGTAAATGACTGTAGTACTCCTGATACAAACGTTGTACTTGATTTTAATCTTCCTGAAGGATTTTCGCCAAACAACGATGGAACAAACGATTTATTTGTAATTAGAGGAATTGACCGTTTTCCAGCAAACACATTTGTAATCTTTAACCGTTGGGGAGAAAAAATATTTGAAGCTAGTCCTTACAAAAACGAATGGAATGGAAAATCGACAACAGGAATTAGAATTGGCGGCGATGATTTACCAGTTGGAACTTACTTCTATCTACTTGATTTAGGCGACGGTTCTAAAATTTATAAAGGAACTATTTATCTAAACAAATAAACACTAAAACTAATTTACAACAAATTAAAAAATAAGAAATTATGAAAACACCTATAAAAATAACACTTGCGATGGCATTGACCTTAGGGAGTTTAGCCTCGTATGCTCAGCAAGCACCATTGTTTACACATTACATGTACAATACATTAGCTGTAAACCCTGGTTATGCTGGAAGTAGAGAAGCACTAACAGTAACAGCATTACACCGTTCGCAATGGGTTGATTTTGCTGGAGCTCCTACAACTCAAACATTAACCATGCACTCACCAATAATTAACGAACACATTGGAGTTGGATTATCTGTTTTGAATGATAAAATTGGTCCAACCAATAACACATCAATAGTTGCTGATTTTGCATACAGAATGAAGTTAACTCAAAAATCGAAATTGGCTTTAGGCTTAAGTGCTGGTGCAAACATTTTTCAGGCCAACTTAAATACCTTGAATTTAGACCAACCGAATGATGATGTTTTTCAGAACAATGTGAACAATAAAACCACGCCAAATGTTGGTTTTGGAGTTTATTATTCAAGAGATCGTTTTTATGCAGGACTTTCTGCTCCTAGCTTAATTGAAAATAGTTATTCGGAAGTTAACCAAAATGGTGGTTCTACATTAATAGCAAAAGAACAACGACACTATTTTTTTATTGCAGGTGCTTTAATAAACTTAGGTCATAATTTAGATTTTAAACCCACCACATTAATTAAAGTAACCGAAGCTGCACCTATTCAGGCCGACCTTACCGCATCTTTTATTATTATGAAAAGATTGTTGCTTGGTGGTATGTTTAGAACTGGTGATGCTGTTGGTGGTTTAATTGGTTACGATATTACCGAACAACTTCATATTGGTTATTCTTACGATTGGAGTTATGGCTTAGAAACTAGTAAATACAATAATGGAAGTCATGAAATTATGTTACGTTACGATTTTATCTTCTCTAGTAAAAAACAAATTCACTCACCAAGAAACTTTTAAAACTAACTAATTTAAAAAATAAAGACATGAAAAAATTATTTATAATACTCACTTGTATTGGAATTGGCTCAAGTGCCTTTGCCCAAGAAAAATCAACTCGAGAAAAAAAAGGCGACAAACAATATTTTGTTTACTCTTTCGAAAAAAGTATCGATTACTATTCGCATACTAAAAACTTAACTCCCGAAGGTCAGCGACGATTGGCAGAAAGTTATTACAACATCAATCAGAACTTTTTAGCCGAAGAAGCATATTCAAAACTAATAAGCACCAATCAAGGGCTAGTGGCAAACGATTATTTTGTATTTGCCAGGCTTTTAAAAGCAAATGGTAAAAACGATCAATCGTTAACTGTTATGGATAAGTTTGCTGAGTTAAATCCTAATGATTTAAGAGCTAAAGATTATGTGGCGAACAAATCGAAGTTGGCGGAATTAACCGAAGACGGTGGAAAATACAAAATTCAATTACAATCGGCGAATACTGATGATGACGATTTTGGTCCAATTTATTACAAAGACAAAATTATTTTTTCATCAACAAATTCGGCTCCTAAAATGATTGTGAAAAATTACAATTGGACAGGAAAACCTTTTTGGAACATATTTATTGCTGACGTTGAAGACGGACAATTAAAAAATGCTAAAGTTTTTGATAAAAGTTTAAACGGTAATTTGCACGATGGTCCTGCTAGTTTTAGCAACGACGGTACATTTATGGCGTTTACCAGAAACAATTACAAAGATAAAAGTACAGATAAAGTAGTTGAACTACAAATTCACTTTAGCACATTTACTGATGGAAAATGGTCAAAATCTGAGCCTTTTTTCCTAAATAATTCGGAATATTCTGTTGGTCATCCATCGTTAACTGCAAACGGAAAAACAATGTATTTTACTAGCGATATGCCTGGAGGTTTTGGTGGTTCAGATATTTATAGAACTACCAAAAATGATGATGGTACTTGGAATAAAGCCGAAAATATGGGCGACAAAATAAATACAGAAAGCGACGAAATGTTTCCTTTTATTGAAGAGAACAGTCAAAAACTTTATTTCTCATCCAACGGACGATTTGGTTTGGGTGGATTAGATGTTTTTGTTGCCGACATAACAGGCTCAACAGTTGAAAACGTTCAAAATGCTGGATTTCCTTTAAATACTGCGGCTGATGATTATGCAGTAATTGTAAACAGTACTTCTACAAAAGGATACGTTTCATCAGATAGAACTGGTGGTTTAGGTGGCGACGATATTTATGCTTTTGATATTACAGAAACAATAAAAGACGAAATAATAGTAGCTATCGAAAAAAGAATCGAAGGTATTGCTAAGGACAAAAATGAAACTCCTTTAGCAAATACTTACGTTACTTTATTAGATGATAAAGGAATGATATTAGACACTTGTACTACCCAAACTGATGGTGCTTTTACCTTTGCAGTTGAAACCAATAAGAACTTTACATTAACAGGTAAAAAAGAAAAATACAACGATGCTTTTGTTGATGCCAACACACTTGGCGATGAGTTAATTGTTAAAGCAGATATAATTCTTTTAACTAAAAAAGAAGTAGTAGCTCAAAAAGTAAAAGTGGGTGAAGATTTAGGAAAAATAGTAGAATTTAATCCTATTTATTTCGATTACGATAAATACGATATCCGTAAAGATGCAAAACCTGAGTTAGCCAAAATTATTGAGGTCATGAACGATTACCCAAATATGGTGATAGAACTTGGAGCCCATACCGATTGTAGAGCAAACAATGCTTACAACCAGAATTTATCGAACCAAAGAGCTAAAGAAACTGCTGATTACGTTAAAAAAAGCATTACTAATCCTACTAGAATTACTGGTAAAGGGTATGGCGAAACTAAATTATTAACTAATTGTCCTTGTACTGGAGATGAAGTTTCAGAATGTTCTGAAGCAGAACATCAAAAAAACAGACGTACTGAGTTTATTATTAAAAGTACTGGTAAGATAACAATGCCAGAAAAATTGACTGATAAATAATTATCAAATTTTTAAACCTAACAGTCCGTCAGCTGACGGACTGTTAGGTTTTTCCGCTTGTTATAGTAACTAAAATTAGTCTTTTAGCCAACATATGTTATTCTGCAAAGTTGCTTTTCTTTCGAACTTTGGAAGTTAGCATTTATAGAGTGAAAAAACTCCGAAGTGTATCTTCTAGGTTTTTTCGTTTTTAAATCAATGAATTATGTAACAAACAGATAAAGTTCTGTAACACTTTTTGGGTTAAGGGTTTCGACCTTTGATGTTCATGTTTATTAAATACAAACTAATGACCATTACGGCTTCGTCTTTTATAAAAAAACTATTGGTATTGTTTTTTGTTTTTGCAGGATTGTATTTTGCAAAAGAATTTTTAATGCCATTAACAATTGCTGGAGTTATTGCCACGCTCTTTTTACCATTTAGCAGGTGGATGGAAAGTAAAAAAGTACCCAAAGGATTGGCTGTATTAATTTGTTTGATAGTATTATTGTTGGTAGTAGCAGGTATAAGTACATTGCTTGGCTGGCAAATTTTTGAGCTGGCAAACGATTTTGAATTAATAAAACAAAGAGCCTTTGAACAAACCGATCGTATTCAACAAGATATTCTTCTTCATTTTGGTGTGTCAGCTAAAAATCAAGTAGAAGTCATTAAGGAACAACAGCCTTTCTTTGCAGGAATTATAAAGTCGTTAGCTGGTTCGCTTACCAACGTATTCACCAATTTTATTCTCATACTGGTTTATATTTTCTGTATCATGTTTTATAGAGGGCACATTAAAAATTTTCTCATCAAACTTTCTCCCCCTGCTCAACAAAAAAATATGGAAAAAATAGTTTCCAGTTCTACTCGAGTTTCACAACATTACTTACTTGGATTATCCAAAATGATAGTGCTTTTGTGGATAATGTATTTTATCGGATTTACCATATTAGGCGTTAAAAATGCACTGTTTTTTGCAGTATTATGTGGTCTGTTAGAGGTAATACCATTTTTAGGAAACCTAATAGGAACTACACTTACTATTTTGGTAGCCGCAGTTAATGGTGCAAGTTTACCAATGTTGGGAGGTATTGCAGCTACTTATGGTGTTGTACAGTTAATACAAGGCTGGATATTAGAACCACTCATTGTAGGTACACAAGTAAAAATCAATCCTTTTACCACCATTATAGCTTTGGTTATTGGAGAGTTAGTTTGGGGAATACCAGGTATTTTTATCGCTATTCCGCTTATTGCCATGTTTAAAATTGTGTTCGACCATGTAGAATCGCTAAAACCCTACGGGTATCTAATAGGCGAAGTTGAAACAATTAAAAGTGAACCTGTTTTAATTAAAAAAATAAAAAAACAGGTAAAGAAGTTAATGAATTGAATTGTTTCTAATCGATTTATACCGCTATCTAATGGATTTCCGAAAAATAAAAGGCATTTCAGTTGCGGCATAACTCATACTAACCACGCCACGCCTATGGCGTGGTTAGTATGAGTATATTTTTTCAAAAACAATGTGTGAATAATGTAACTTGTAGTAAGAGTTATGTAATAGATTTTAGCTTAAAGGAACCCACCTTTGATATGAATCAATACTTAAGAATTAATCATGAATGAACCTAAAAAAATTTTAATTATTGAACAGGATGCATTAGTTGCTCTTGATTTAAAACGTGAGTTAGAAAAAAGAGAGTTTACTGTTAAAACAGCAAATTCTATGGTTGCTTCGGAAATAATTATTTCAAGTGGCAATAAAAATCTTGTTATAGCAAATACCGATGTACAAACACAACCTTTTTTTGATAAAATAAAAAACTTATTGAAAAAATGCCAACTACCCCTTATTTGGATTGGAACATTATCAAATAATGAAGCGATGAAAGAAAGCGAAGGGATAAACGTTGTTGGAACTTTTTCTAAGCCTTTTCAAAGCAAAGATGTTGTTTCTTTTATTGTTAACTATTTTAATAAAAAAATTAAGCCTTTGTTTAAAAAGGAAAACTGTGAATAATACAACTTTTAAATAAAGTTGTGTAATACATTAGTGTTAGAAGTCAAGCATCTTTGTTTAGTGTAATTTGTTTTACAACTAAAAATTAGAAAACATGAAATACACAGCATTCACGAATTCATTTAAAAATAAAAAAACGATGAGTAAAAAATTAATCACCACTAGTTTATTATTATTATGCATATTCCAATTTAATGGATATGCACAGGAAAAATACGGAAAGACCCTTAATTTAGGATTTGGTATTGGTGGTTACTCTGGTTATTATAGTTATGTGGGTAGATCTTTACCTATTTTCCACATTAATTATGAATTTGATGTAGCCAAAAATTTTACGTTAGCTCCATTTTTGAGTTTCTACTCTTATTCCAACCAATATTATTGGGGAAACAAAAACTATCCTGACAGATATTATACTTATAAAGAAACAGTTATTCCTGTTGGAGTAAAAGGAACTTATTATTTTGATGATTTACTTCGTGCAAATGATAAATGGGATTTTTATCTTGCAGGAACACTTGGTTTTGCTATTGTTAACTCTACTTGGGACAATGATTACTATGGCGATAAAAACTACTACCGAAGAGGAAGTTCATTATACCTTGATGTTCATGTGGGAACAGAATATCACTTTAACAATACTTTAGGAGCTTTTCTAGATTTATCTAGTGGTGTTTCTACAGTTGGTCTTGCTATACACATGGCTAAATAATTATCAACGTGTGAATTATACAAATAAATTCAACAAATATATAACAACTAACAGCTAAATACCCATCACCTTTGCTAAGTGAAAACTAATTCACACTTAAAACAAAAAAACATGAAAAAATCAATCTTAATTATTGCATCAGCAACTTTAATCTCAAGCTTAGTATTAACTAGCTGTAGCACTTCTTCAGAAAAAGTAGAAAACGCAGAACAAAAGGTAACTGATGCTAATAATGCGTTGGAAAAAGCGAACCAAGAGTATTTAGCTGATATTGAAAATTACCGAATAGAAACAGCCGAAAAATTTGCTTCAAACGAAAAAAGTCTTCTTGATTTCAATGCACGAATTACAAAAGAGAAAAAAGAAGTAAAAGCTGATTATCAAAATAAAATTGATGAATTAAATCAAAAAAACAGCGATATGAAGAAAAAAATGGATGATTACAAAGCTGAAAGTAAAGAGCAATGGGAAACTTTTAAAACAGAGTTTAGCCATGATATGGATGAACTAGGTCAGGCATTTAAAGATTTAACCGTTAAGAATGTAAATTAATACATAAACAAAAAAAAATAGAAATCATGAAAAAATTAAATTTAGTAGCACTAGCATTAACCATTGTTAGTTTTAGTGCAAATGCTCAAGATGACTCAGGTTTAGATACTAGAGATCAATTACAAATTGGAGCAAAAATAGGATTAAATTACGCCAACGTATATGATTCTAGAGGTGAAGAATTTGATGCAGATGCAAAATTTGGAATGGCAATCGGAGGCTTTATTTCCATCCCCATTGGAACATACATTGGTGTTCAACCAGAAGTATTGTTCTCGCAAAAAGGCTTTCAGGCAACTGGTAAAGTTTTAGGATTAAACTATGCATTTACAAGAACCACTAATTATTTAGATGTTCCCATTTATTTTGCCCTAAAACCATCTGAATTCATTACTCTTCTTGCAGGACCTCAATTTTCTTATTTGTTGTCAAAAAAAGATGTTTTTGAATCATCAATAACTTCTAGTGAACAGGAGCAAGAATTTGAAAACGATAATATTCGTAAAAATACCTTAGGAGCTTCAATTGGTGTTGATATTACTGTTAGTCACCTTGTTTTTGGAGCTAGAGCAAATTGGGATTTACAGGAAAATAATGGCGATGGAACTTCAACCACACCACGTTATAAAAACCAATGGTTACAAGCAACAGTAGGATTCAAATTTTAAATTTTTTAGTTTAATTCAAAGTTAGTTTTAGTTAAGTGGGGTAGTTTTTTAGATGCTCAGCAATGAGCATCTAATTACTACTTAAAGTTTAAAAATTTTAAAAAACAAATTATGGGAAACTTACTTTATACCATTGCGGTTATATTAGTCATTTTTTGGGCAATTGGGTTCATTGGCTACAATGTAGGAGGTCTTATTCACATTCTACTTGTTATTGCAGTAATATCAATAATATTAAGAATAATAAAAGGAAACAAAACAATTTAAATAAATAAAAACCAAAAATTATGAGTACAGGAAAAATAGTAGTAGGTGTAGTAGCAGGCTTAGCCGTTGGTGCATTATTAGGTGTATTGTTTGCACCAGACAAAGGGTCAGAAACAAGAAAAAAAATTGCTAAAAAAAGCTCTGACACGGTAAGCGATTTAAAAAAGAAATTCGAAAACCTGATGGATGATGTTGCAGAAAAATTTGAAGACGGAAAAGAAGAAGTTGCAGAAGCTTATGGTAAAGTAAAATCAAAAGCTACTGAATTTAGTAAAGACGGTCAAGCAGTTTAAATCAAAATATTCACCCTAAACTATCTCAAAAAAAAGGATGGTTTAGGGTGAGTTTTTTTAAAATTAATAATTATGGAAAATAAAATGTTCATTTTAGAGCCTTTGTTCGATAGAGCTGAAGACTACGCTAAAACTAGTTTTGAGTTGTATAAACTCAAAACAATTAGCAAGACAGCCGCAGTTGTATCCACCTTTATTTCCCGTGGTTCTGTTGTTGTTGCTATTTCCTTATTTATGGTTTTTGTAAATATTGGTCTTGCCATTTGGTTAGGTGATATACTTGGTAAATTGTATTTAGGATTTTTTTGTATTGCTTTATTTTACGCGCTTTTAGCAACAGTATTATATTTCTTTATGCATAATTACATCAAAAAACAGGTAAGTAATGTTATTATTTCGGAAATGCTTAACTAAAAAACCATGGATAAAATAACCAATACAAGCGAATTAAATCAAGCAATTTTATTGCTCGAAGCTAAACAAACACTTGAGGGATGTATCCTAAAAGAACAGTTTAAAATAACTTATGAAAGTTTAAAACCTCTAAACTTTATCAGAAACACTTTTAAAGAATTGGTTACCGCACCCGATTTTAAAGAAGATTTATTGAATACCTCCATTAGTTTAGCTGCCGGATACTTCTCTAAAAAACTAGCTATTGGTTCAACCAACAACCCATTTAAACAAATTCTGGGTAGTTTCCTTCAAATGGGTGTTACCAGTATCGTTTCCAAAAATTCCGACGATATCAGAACAAAATTTATGGATATTATAAGTGTTATTTTTCAGAAAAACGAGAAAGAGCCTTACCAATGATTTTCTCTACATTTTAAGTGCATTAAAACCCAAATCATAACAAAAGATTGAATTTAAGATTTTTTAAGATTTCGCTTAACATTTTTTAACACCAAACACGCATTACCTCCTTTAAAAATAGCGTTTTTGTGCTAAATTTTGTAGCTATTAATCTTTAAATTCAAACATCATGAAAAATTCAGTAAAACAATTTAGTTCAATGCTTTTTGTAGCATTATTAAGTGGTATTTTTTCTGTATTTATTTATCAAAAATTAGTTAACCCAAACAGGGTAACTGTTGTTGAAAATAAAACCCCAACAGCTAACGGAATATTAACCAATCTTAACATAAAAGATGGAGGTTTAACCAATTTTGAATATGCAGCAGAAATCTCTACTAACGCTGTGGTGCATATTAAAACAGAATCGGTTTACCAACAACAAATCGACCCTTTGTATGAATTTTTTTACGGACGTTCGTTCAAGCAACAACCTCAAGTGGTGCAAGGAGCAGGTTCAGGTGTTATCTTATCAGAAGATGGTTACATTGTTACCAATAACCATGTAATTGACCGAACAAGTACTATTAACGTAACGTTAAACAATAAAAAAACTTACAAAGCTGAACTAATTGGTACAGATCTAAGTACAGATATTGCTCTACTTAAAATTGATGCTAGAGATTTACCATCAGTAAGTTTCGGAAATTCTAATGAGTTGAATATTGGTCAATGGGTTTTAGCTGTTGGAAATCCGTTTAACCTAACATCTACAGTAACAGCTGGAATAATTAGTGCTAAAGCAAGAAACATTAATATTTTGAGTGGTAATACGACCAATGGCTTACCTCCTATCGAATCGTTTATTCAAACCGATGCAGCCGTAAATCCTGGAAACAGCGGAGGTGCTTTGGTAAATGCAAATGGCGAATTAATAGGAATTAACACTGCTATTCAATCCAATACAGGTTCTTATACTGGTTATTCGTTTGCAATTCCTTCAAACATTGTTCAAAAAGTAGTAAACGATTTAAAAGAATATGGAACTGTTCAACGAGCATTTATTGGCGTAAGTATTCAAAATGTTGATGAAAAAATTGCCGATGAATTAAACTTAAACAATTTATCAGGAGTTTATGTAAACAGCATTACCAAAAATGGCTCTGCATCTAAATCTGAAATAAAATCGGGCGACATCATTAAAAAAGTAGGAAATAAAAATGTTACTGATGTACCCGAATTACAAGAGCAAATTAGCCAATTCAGACCTGGAGACAAAGTAAACATTACTGTTTTAAGAGAAAATAAAGAACTAGAAATACCAATCGTTTTAAAAAATTTGAACGGTGAAGAAGATTTAATTTCTTACGAAGAAAACAAAACACACCGACTTTTAGGTGCTCGTTTAGAAGACTTAGATGCTAAACAAAAGAAAGAATTAAATATTGAGAATGGTATTAAAGTAGAAGAAGTTTTTGCTGGAAAACTAAGAAGCGTTGGTATTCGTGAGGGCTTTATCATCACTAGAATTAACCATACTCCAGTTAAAAGTGTAAAAACCTTTACCGATGTATTATCAACAACAAAAGGGGGAGTATTAATTGAAGGTTTCTATGAAAACGGCAAAAGAGAATTTTATGGCTTTGGTGTTTAAAAATTGTTACCAAAGTGTTAAGCCATTGCTTGTGCTGCGGCTTATTTTTATTTAAAAATCTTAACTAAATTTATTCCTCGGGGCATCCCGATTAGCCCAGATGGCTATCGGGAGGAGCAATGACGACGATGATTATTTAAAGATGTATTTCATCACCTTTAGCATCAAAAAATTTGTAGGCTAAAAAGCTGTATGAAGCCGAAGGCATAATATCGATACTGCATTTGTATTTGTTAGCCCACTCTTTTCTAACCGACGAAAACAACCCTTTACGTTTGTTTAAGTATGATTCAATAAAAGGATGCAAATGAATGGTTAGTTTTTTAACTTTTAATTGTTGAGCAATGTATCTGATGTTGTTTTCAATTTCCTCAATCAATAAAAGCGTAGATTGAACCTCACCACTACCACCGCAACTTGGGCATTTTTCGGCAGTTTTAATTTCCATTTCGGGGCGTACTCGCTGACGGGTAATTTGAACTAAACCAAATTTGCTAGGAGGCAAAATGTTGTGTTTAGCCCGGTCGTCATTCATAAACATTTTTTCGTACAAAAGATGTCTGTTATCAGCTTCTTTCATATCAATAAAATCGACTACCACTATTCCCCCCATATCACGCAATCGTAATTGACGAGCAATTTCTTCGGCAGCCTCTAAATTTACTTCCAGTGCATTTTGTTCCTGTGTACTATCTTGTCGTTTACCACGTTGCCCGCTATTTACATCTATAACATGTAAAGCTTCGGTATGTTCAATAATTAAATAAATACCTGATTTCAGCGTAACATTTCTGCCAAACAACGACTTAATTTGTTTTTCGATACCAAAATTGTCGAAAATGGGCATTTTACCCGTATAATGTTTTATTATCTTTTCTTTATCTGGAGCAATGGTATGCAAATACGTTTTAAGCTCGTTGTACAGCGTTTCGTCGTTTACCGTAATACTACTAAAATCGTTATTTAATAAATCTCTTAATAAAGCTGATGTTCGATCTAACTCACCCAACACTTTTTTTGGAGCATGAGCATCTTTCATTGCTTTGTAACACAGCTCCCATTTTTTAGTGAGATCATCCATGTCGGCATGTAAATCTGCTACTTTTTTATTTTTAGCAACCGTTCTAATAATTACACCAAAACCTTTTGGTTTAATGCTTTTTATCAATTTTATTAATCGATCTCGTTCTTCGCTATCTTTTATTTTTTGAGAAACAGAAACTTTATCAGAAAAAGGAACCAATACCAAATACCTTCCGGCAATAGAGATTTCAGAACTTAATCGTGGTCCTTTAGTAGAAATAGGTTCTTTGGCTATTTGAACCAAAATTTGTTCATTGGTTTTTAAAACTCGTTCAATTTTACCTGTTTTTTCAATTTCAGGTTCAAATTTAAAATCTAATGCAGAGCTGTTTAAGCCACCGCCAACAACTCCTTTGGTATATTTTACAAACGAATGGAAATTTGGACCTAAATCTAGGTAATGCAAAAAAGCATCTTTTTCGTAGCCTACATTAACAAATGTAGCGTTTAAGCCGGGCATAATTTTTTTTACCTTAGCTAAATATATATCGCCTACAGAAAAATTATTATTGTTTTTTTCTTTGTGTAGCTCAAGCAGTTTACCGTCACCCAAAATTGCAATAACAACTTCATTAGGTGCAGAATCTATGATTAGTTCAACACTCATTTGAATGTATTTATGTATATAAACACGAATACCTCAAAGCCCACGGTTTAAACCGTGGGCTTAAAAAGCTATCCGAAATAATTTTAGAAATATTATACGTATACATTTTGGTAACCCCGATAGCTATCGGGGTAAATGTATCAAAAGAAATTATTTTTTCTTTTTGTGTCTATTTTTTCTTAGTCTTTTTTTACGCTTGTGCGTAGCCATTTTATGTCTTTTTCTTTTTTTACCGCTTGGCATAATTTCTTAATTTAATTTTATATAAATGTCTTTTAATTCTTTGTATATTATTTTACGTTCTTTTTAACTTTATCAGCAAAAGATTTTGCTGGTTTAAAAGAAGGAATGTTATGTGCCGGAATAATAATGGTTGTATTTTTAGAAATATTTCTACCTGTTTTTTGTGCTCTCTTTTTAACCACAAAACTTCCAAACCCTCTAAGATAAACGTTTTTACCACTTTCTAGAGATTTTCTTACTTCTTTCATAAATTCTTCAACAGTTCTTTGAACAGCTAATTTTTCTATACCTGTTTTGTCGGAAATCTTTGATACTATGTCTGCTTTTGTCATTTTTAAAATACTTTTAACTAGTTTAATTTCAATTATTTATCTTTTTGAGGGATGCAAATATACAAGTTTTAATTAACACTTAAAAATACAATATCTAATTTTAGCCAAAAAACAGCATATTTTCGACAAGTTTGTACAAATGATAGATTTTTCTAAACTTTTAATGGTATGGTACAAACAAAATAAAAGAGATTTGCCTTGGCGAGAAACTAAAAACCCTTACAAAATTTGGCTTTCAGAAATTATTTTACAGCAAACAAGGGTTGAACAAGGTTTAAGTTATTACTTAAAATTTATTGAACATTATCCTACAGTTAATGATTTAGCAAATGCCCATCAAGAGGATGTATTAAAATTATGGCAAGGACTTGGGTATTACTCAAGGGCTAGAAACTTACATTTCACTGCAAAAGAAATTGTGCTGCATCATCAATCAAAATTTCCTAAAACACTAAAAGAAATAAAAAACTTAAAGGGCATTGGCGATTATACTGCTGCTGCCATTCTATCTTTTTCACATAACAAACCCTACCCTGTTGTTGATGGTAATGTATATAGGGTTTTATCGAGAATATTTGGAATTGAAGATTTTATTGACAGTTCAAAAGGTCAAAACGTTTTTAAAGCTTTGGCTGAAGAATTAATCGATAAAAAAAATCCAGCGGTGTATAATCAAGCTATTATGGAATTTGGAGCCATACATTGCAAACCAAAACTACCGTTGTGCGAAAATTGTTGTTTTCAATACAACTGTTATGCTTTAAAAAACAATGAGATTAACAACTTACCTAAAAAAGAAAAGCAGGCCAAACAACGAAACCGTTTCTTTAATTATTTAGTGATTACTAATGAAATTGAAATTATTTTAAATAAACGAACAGAAAAAGATATTTGGACGGGTTTATTTGATTTTCCTTTAATAGAAACAACTCAATCTGTTGATGACTTTAACCAATTGATTACAAAAAATTATTCATGGCTACTTAAAAAAGAAAATATAGTAACCAAATCTGATGAATTTATACATCAATTAACCCATCAAAAAATTCATGCGGTTTTTTGGAAAATAAAAACCAAAGAATTAAAAAGAGTTGAAGATGCTCATGTTATTACTCAGGTAAATACTATTGAAAGCTACCCTGTTCCTAAATTGGTAGAAAATTATATAAAATCATTGCTGCAAAATTTGTAGTTTTGAGTTTTAATGATTAGAAATTGGAGATTGAAGACTGCGAACTATAAACTGTAAACTAAAAAATGGCTGGAGTTAATAAAGTAATATTAATTGGAAACTTAGGGAAAGACCCCGAGGTAAGATATTTAGAAGGGGGAACGGCTGTAGCAAAATTTACATTAGCTACTTCAGAAAATTATAAAGACAAAACATCTGGTGAACGTAAAACTTTAACCGAATGGCACAACATTGTGGTTTGGAGAGGTTTAGCCGAAGTTGCTGAAAAATACCTAAAAAAAGGCAGTCAAATTTATATCGAAGGCAAACTTCGCTCTCGTCAATGGCAAGATAAAGATGGTGTAAATAGATATACAACTGAAATAGTTGCCGACACTTTACAAATGATTGGTAAAAAAGATGATACTTCAGGTAATGCTCAGAACCAATCATCATCAACCTCATCTCCAGAAATTGAACAAAACAATAATTTTGAAGATGATTTACCTTTTTAGTTTAACAAATTAATTTAACATTGGACGACCCCTTTCCTTATTCTACTTTTTTATTAAATAGTTTTGTCAACCCTTTTACGGTTGAAACACTTGTTAATTTAATTATTATAATTATTTTATTAGTTTGTTCAGCCTTAATATCTGGCTCTGAAGTGGCTTTGTTTTCTTTAAACCCATCCGATTTGGAAAAAGTTAAAGATGCCGACGATAAAGCTTCTGCAAACATAACCTTTGTATTAAACCAACCTAAATACTTGTTAGCAACCATATTAATAGCAAATAATATGGTAAACATTGCTATTATTATATTAAGCACACTCACTATTCATCAACAGTTTAACATCTCTCTTCTCCCTGATTGGTTAGATTTTTCTATTCAAGTTATTGGAATCACTTTTGTAATATTACTCTTTGGTGAAATAATGCCTAAAGTTTACGCTACAAAAAATGCATTAAAGATTTCACTAGTAATGGCTTTACCATTAAAAATATTAATCAAAATTTTTAGCCCTATTAATTTTCTATTAATACATTCAACTAATTTTCTTGATAAAAAAATTAAACGCAAAACCCACGATATTTCAGTTGAAGAATTGTCTCATGCAATAGATTTAACAAACGACATTAATTCAAACCAACAAGAACACCAACTATTAAAAGGTATCGTAAAATTTGGTGAAACCAGTGTTAAAGAAGTAATGATTGCTCGTGTAAATGTGGTTTCAATTGAGAAAAAAACTCCTTTTAATGAAGTTATAAAAGTAATTCTTGACAGTGGTAACTCAAGAATACCTGTTTATGATGATTCTTTTGATAAAATAATTGGTGTTTTGTATATTAAAGACATCATCCCACACATTAATAAAAAAAATAATTTTGATTGGATTCCACTATTAAGAACTCCATTTTTTATTCCGGAAAATAAAAAACTCGATGACTTATTAAAAGAATTTCAAGAAAAAAAAATACATTTAGCCATTATTGTGGATGAATATGGTGGTACTTCTGGCATAATAACTCTTGAAGATATTATTGAAGAAATAGTCGGTGAAATTAGTGATGAGTTTGATACGGAAGATATTATTTACTCAAAACTCGATGATTTGACCTATATTTTTGATGGAAACACTACCATAAACGATTTAGGTAAAATACTTACACTTGAAGATAATTCTATCTTTACAGAGATGAAAAAAGAAGCTGAAACATTAGCAGGTTTAATCATTGAAGTATCGGGTAGAATTCCTCAAAAAAATGAAAAAGTGAACTTCCATAATTTAAGTTTTATTATTGAAGCCTCGGATAAACGAAGAATAAAAAGAGTTAAATTGATTATTAGTAATTAGTTACTAATACCTAAAATTATGAACCCTAAAAAAATATCAATTCTACTAATTACAATCATTTTATTCTCTTGTGGAGGAGATTCGTACACTCCTAAACCTAAAGGGTATTTCAGAATAACTTTACCCGAGAAAAAATATGAAAAAACAGAAATTGATTGTCCGTTTACCTTTGAAAAACCAACTTATACTGAAATTAAACTAGACCCTAACAATCCTAATTTATGTTTTTTTAATCTTGATTTTTATACGCTACAAGCCAGTTTATATTTTAGCTACAAACCATTAAACAATGATATTCAAAGTTATTTAGAAGATTCAAGAACGTTGGCTTTTAAACATTCGGTAAAAGCTACAGACATTGAGCAAATTATAATCAACAACCCCGAAAAAAATGTTTACGGTTTAATTTACGATATCAAAGGTGATGCTGCCTCTGAATACCAATTTCATTTAACCGATAGTGTACATCATTTTTTGAGAGGCTCGTTGTACTTTAACACCGTTCCTAATCAAGATTCTATTCAACCTGTTTTAGACTTTGTAAAAAAAGATATTGAACATTTGTTTTCCACTTTTGAATGGAAAAAATAATGAAATTATACCTTCTAAATTATTGTGTAATTATTTATGCAGAATAAGTATCTTTGACCCCTTTATAAAACTTATGCTCAGCTATAATTATTAATGAACACCCTATTAAAATTCACCATATTTTTTCTTTTTGTTGTTTTTTCACTAACAACTTTTGCTCAAGAGGTAACAAGAATCAAAGGCAAGGTTATTGATGCAACATCAAAACAACCCATGCCTTTTGTTAACGTAACTTTTGTAGGTGCAAATGTTGGTGCAACAACCGATTTTGATGGTAATTACTATATCGAAACTCAATGGGCAACTTCAAAATTATTAGCCTCATTCGTAGGTTATAAAATAGATACCTTAAAAGTCGTAAAAGGGAAAACTCAGACTTTAAATTTTTCTCTCAAAGAAACTAGCATAACAATGCAGGAAGTAACTATTGTTGGCGAAAAAGCAAAATACAGAAATAAAGACAATCCTGCTGTTGATTTAATAAAAGAAGTTATTGATAGAAAAGACAAGAATCGTAAAGAAGCCATGCAATTTTATGAATATAATAAATATGAAAAAATTGAAATTACTTTAAATAACATTAGCGAAGAATTTTTAAAGAAAGGATGGCTAAAAAAACATTTCCAAATTGTTCTCGACAACATTGATACTTCCGAAATTAATGGAAAACCATTTCTCCCCATTTTTTTGAGAGAAACGGCAAGTAAAGTGTATTATAGAAAAAAACCGAAAGTAGAAAAAGAATATCGTTCAGGATCAAAACAAACAGGATTTGATGGTTAAGTAGATGAGGAAGGAATGTCCTTTTTATTAGATAAATTATATCAAAATGTTGATATTTACGACAATACCATTGTTCTTCTTACCAATCAATTTACTAGTCCCATATCGCCATTGGCTACCACTATTTATAAATTTTTTGTAATAGATACTACCGTAGTGAATGGTGTGTCGGCAATAAATTTAGCATTTACTCCTAGAAACAAATCTGATTTTGCATTTACAGGAAATTTATACATTGCAAACGACTCTACTTTTAGCATTATCAAAGTTTCTCTGGGAATACCTAAACAGGTTAACATCAACTTTGTTAAAGATTTACTTTTAGAGCAGGAATTTGAGCAATATAATGATAGTATTTGGATGGTTAGTAAAGAAAAATTAATCATCGACTATAATTTCACCAACAAAGGGAGAGGTTTTTTTGGGAAAAGGAATGTGTTTTATAACAATATAAAATTTAATCAGGAACAACCTGACAGCATCTATAACCCTTTAGAGAAAATAATAAAAGTTGAAGATAACAATAAAAGAGATTCTTTATTTTGGTCAGAAGCCAGGCCAGATACCTTATCGAAAAGCGAAAAAAGCGTATATGTTATGATTGACAGCATACAAAACATTAGAGCTTATAAACGATTTATGGATGTTGCTTTTCTATTTATTACAGGATGGCATTCGTTCGGAAAAATTGAAGTAGGTCCGTTAGCTACGTTTTATAGTTTTAATGATGTGGAAGGATTTAGAGTAAGAGGTGGATTTAGAACTACCCCTAAATTAATCGAAAACATGATGTTCGAAAGTTATGTTGCGTATGGTTTTGGAGATAACGAATATAAATATTTTGGTGGTTACACCTACTCTTTCAACAAAAATTACCTGACCAATCCACAGCATAAAATAACGGCAACCTATCAACACGAAACTAATTTCCCCGGGCAAGATTTACAATTTTTAGACGATGGGAACCTTTTACTTTCCTTTAAAAGAGGAAATTCTAATCGCATGTTCTTTTTCGATTCATACAAATTGAACTACGTAAAAGAATCGTCAAGCGGTTTTTCGTACAACTTAATTTATGAGAACAAAATGCAAAGACCACTTGGTATTCTCGAATTTGTAACTAGTGATACTGCTTCAGGTCGAGTTTTATCAGATAATATTAAAACAGATAATTTTAGTGTCAACCTTCGTTTTGCTCCTAATGAACAATTTTATCAAGGAAAAAATTTCAGGTTACCCCTACCTAATAAATACCCTGTATTTCAATTAAGATATACCAAAGGAATTAGTGATTTTATTAATGGAGAAATTAATTACAACAGGTTAAATGCAAGTATTTTTAAACGATTTTATCTATCATTATTAGGTTATACGGATGTTGAATTAGAAGCAGGTAAAATTTTTGGGAAAGTACCTTTTCCATTATTAAATTTACCTCAAGCCAATCAATCTTTCTTTTTACAAGAACCATCATTTAACTTAATGAATTTTATGGAATTTATGAGCGATGAATTTGCCAGTTTAAAAATTACCCATAATTTTAATGGAACCATTTTTAATAGAATACCATTATTTAAACGTCTAAAATTGCGTGAAATAGCTTCTTTAAAATTACTTTACGGTAGATTAACTGACGAAAACAATCCTGATTTACAAAAAGATGTTTTCTTGTTTCCTGTAAACGAACAAAATGAATCCATCACGTATCAATTTAAAGATGCTGTTCCTTATGTAGAGGCAAGTGTGGGGGTTTCAAATATTTTTAAAATATTTAGAGTTGACTTATTACAACGTCTTACCTATTTAGACAACCAAGATATAGGTTCACTTTTTGGGGTTAAAGGTTTAGCAATAAGGGCAAAAGCAAAAATTGATTTTTAACCTTTCACAAGGTATTATTTAGTATAGACGAACTGTTTGCTAAAATGTTAAAGTACTTTGATTTAGCAAATGATTTTAAAGTTGCTAAATGTTCCATTCGGTGACAATCCGTACCTACAAAATCAATTAAATTAGCATCCACCATTTTTTCAGCAATTTTCTTTGTATCTAAGTTATAATGACCCGTTAAAGACAGTAAATTTAATTGCATCAAAATTCCTTTTGATTTTAGTTCCTCATATTTTTCAAAATTTTTATACCAAAAACTATATCTTTCAGGGTGAGCCAAAATTGGTCGATAACCAGTTGTTTGAAACTTAAAAACTATTTCTTGAAAATTTCGGGGTTCTTGCATAAAAGGTAATTCAAACAATACGTGGTTATCACCAAAAGTTAAGATTTGTTTATTATCAATAATCGCTTCTAAACCATCATCTAAATTGTATTCAGCAGCTGCTTCTATTTCAATGGTTAACCCTTGTTTAATTAATTCTTCTTTAACCAACTTTAAACCACCCAAAATAATTTCTGGATTGTTTTTGTAATAATCACTCATTACGTGAGGGGTTGTGATAATTTTTTTATAACCCATCGCGGCAAACTCCCGAATCATTTCAATAGAAGTTTCCATGGTTGGCGAGCCATCATCAATACGCGGAATTAAATGCGAATGCATATCTGCTCCAAAAACTGAAAAATCAATAGATGAATAGTTTTCTTTTTTACTAAATATGTTACGGAATAGGTTCAAGGTTTAGTGTATGGTATTTAGAGTTTAGTAATTTTCAAATTTACACATTTTCAAATTGTTACATTTTTACATTATCCCTAAACCAAGCTATCGTAATTTTTAACCCTTCATCAATGGAAAAATCAGGGTGATAATTTATCAATTTTTTTGCTAAAGAAATATTGGCTAACGAATCTTTTACATCTCCTTTACGTTCTTCACGATAAGTGGGTTCTACTTTATTCCCTACAATGTTTCTTATGTTGTAAAACAAATCGTTTATCGTTGTTCTCCCTCCAAAAGCAATGTTCATTACTTTACCTTTCACTTCTTTATCTGTAAACATGGCTTTAATATTGGCTTGAACTACATTTTCGATAAAAGTAAAATCTCTACTTTGCTCACCATCACCATTTATAAAAGGCGATTTATTTTTTAAAACAGCATCCATAAACAATGGTATAGCAGCTGCATAAGCTCCATTCGGGCTTTGATTTGGACCAAAAACATTGAAATATCGTAAACCAACTACATCTATATTGTATGTTAATGCAAAAACATTGGCATACAACTCTTTGGTTCTTTTACTTACCGCATAAGGTGACAATTGATTTCCAATTTTATCTTCTGTTTTTGGTAACTCTTTACTATCTCCATAAACGGATGAAGAGCTTGCAAAAACAACTCGTTTAACCTTGGTATCTTTCGCTGCCGTAAGAACGTTTAAAAAACCAGTCGCATTTGCTAAATGTGTTGCCAAAGGATTTTCAATACTTCGTGGAACTGAACCTAAAGCCGCTTGATGCGAGATATAATCTACACCATTAACTACATTCTGGCAAGTATCAAAATCAGTAATATCTCCTTCAATAAATTTGAAATTTGGTAAGCCAATAAATTTTTCAATGTTTTTTTTGTAGCCGTTAGAAAGGTTATCCAACACAATCACCTTCCCTGCATTATATTTTATTAAATACTCAACAATGTTTGAACCAATAAAACCTGCTCCACCGGTAACTAAAAAAGTTAGTTTGGAAATATCGTTGGTATGGAAAGGTTTGTTGTACATCAAATTAAAAAATAGTTTATGAGGTTATATGCATTCCTAATTTTCTAATTATTTCATTTACACATTTACAAATCATCTACTTGCATACTGTTTTTCGTAATAATGTTGATAAGCTCCTGAAGTTACATTATTTAACCATTCTTCATTATTCAAGTACCAATCTATGGTTTTTTCTATACCTTCTTCAAATTGAAGCGAAGGCATCCAACCCAACTCATTTTTAAGTTTAGTAGAGTCTATGGCATAACGCAAATCGTGTCCAGCTCTATCGGTAACATAAGAAATTAATTTTTCGGAAGTTCCACTAGGTCTCCCTAATTTTTTATCCATTACTTTACAAATCACTTTTATCAAATCGATGTTTTTCCATTCGTTGTGTCCACCAATGTTGTAGGTTTCGCCCACTTTTGCTTGATGAAAAATTACATCAATAGCTCTAGCATGATCTTCTACCCATAACCAATCTCTAATGTTTTCACCTTTGCCATAAACTGGTAAAGGTTTGTTATTTTTAATGTTATGAATAAACAATGGAATCAATTTTTCTGGAAACTGATGCGAACCATAATTGTTGGAACAATTTGAAATAACCATTGGTAGCCCAAAAGTATGGTAATAGGCTCGAACCAAGTGGTCGGAACTGGCTTTAGATGCCGAATAAGGACTTCGTGGGTCGTAAGGTGTTGTTTCTTCAAACATCCCTTCATTTCCTAATGAGCCATAAACTTCATCGGTTGAAACGTGGTAGAAAAGATTGGAAATTGGAGATTGGAAATTGGAGATTTTCCAAATACTACGAGCTGCATTAAGTAAGTTCGCTGTTCCAACAATGTTAGTCATAATAAATTCCATTGGGTTGGCGATGGACCTATCCACATGAGATTCGGCAGCTAAATGAATGACTGAATCGAACTGGTATTTATCAAACAAATCATGAATAAATTCAGCATCAACAATGTCTCCTTTCACAAACTCATAATTCGGAGCATTTTCAATATCGGTAAGATTTGCAAGGTTACCAGCATAGGTCAATTTATCCAAATTAATTATTTTGTAGTTTGGATATTTATTCACCATCAAGCGAACTAAATGAGAGCCAATAAATCCAGCTCCACCAGTGATTAAAATTGTTTTTGAATTCATAAAGTTTATAAAGGTTAGGAGTTTATGAGTTAAGAAGTCATCTTCACATTGTTACATTTTCAAATTAATTAAAGACTCCAATAAGTCATGTTTTTAATTTTACCTCTATAAATACCTTTAATATCAACAATTACAGGATTTTTAGAAGTGATGGATTTGAAATAATCTTCGTTTAAATTGCTATATTCTGCATGGTTAACTGCTATAAAAACAGCATCGTAATCGTTTGCAATATTATCCACTAAGCCAAAGCCATATTCATGTTTTAAATCTTCTGAACTTGCGTGTGGGTCAATTACTTCTACAGAAACTCCAAAAGAAATTAATTCTTTAACCACATCAGCAACTTTTGAGTTTCTAATATCGCTTACATCTTCTTTAAAAGTGGCACCCATCACCAACACTTTAGCTTCGGAAATATTTTTTCCAGCGGCAATAATTTTTTTTACGGTTTGTTTAGCAACATAACCACCCATTGAATCGTTTACAAAACGACCAGCATTTATAATTTGAGCATGATAGCCCATTTCTTTTGCTTTATACGTTAAATAATAAGGGTCAACACCAATGCAATGCCCACCAACTAAGCCCGGAAAAAACTTTAAGAAATTCCATTTTGTTCCAGCAGCTTCTAGCACATCGTAGGTATTTATCCCCATTTTATTAAAAATAATGGAAAGCTCATTTACTAAGGCTATATTCAAATCACGTTGGGTATTTTCAATAATTTTTGCGGCTTCAGCAACTTTAATGGTGGTTGCTCTATGAACTCCAACTTTTACCACCTCTTCATAAACTTTAGCAATTTCTTCCAACGATTCATCGCAACAACCAGAAACTACTTTTACTACATTGGTTAGAGTGTGTTTGGTATCTCCTGGATTAATTCGTTCAGGAGAATAACCAACTTTAAAGTCGGTTTTAAATTTCAATCCCGATTTTTTTTCTAATATCGGAATACAATCTTCTTCAGTACAACCAGGATAAACAGTCGATTCAAAGACTATGTAGTCGCCTTTTTTTAATACTTTGCCTACCGTTTTGGATGCACCGATTAAGGGTGTTAAATCGGGTAAATTATGCCCGTCAATTGGTGTTGGAACTGCTACAATATAAAAAGTAACCTCTTTTAAATCGTCTAAATCAGCTGTAAAATGAATGTCACAACCTTCAAATACTGATGAGTCTAATTCCTCACTTGGGTCAATATTTTTTCGCATCATGTCCACTCTTTTTTGATTGATGTCAAAACCCACAACTTTCATTGTTTTTGCAAATTCTAAAGCAATTGGTAAACCAACATAACCCAAACCGATTACAGCGATTTTAGTTTCTTTATTTTTAAGTCTATCGTAAATTCCCATTTTAAACTTCTTTTAACTTAATTATTCGTATTCTGTTTTAATAAAGTAGCATCCCGAAATTGGTAAATTTGTTCAATAATTTCAACCACTTTCAATCCTTCTAAAGCATTGGTCGTTGCTGTTGTTCTACCTTTTAAAGTATCTATAACGTTCTCTATAATGTAATGATGATTTGCTGCAGAACCCTTGTATGGTCCATAATCGTTTGGCGGGTTAGCCTCTGCCAATACAGGCATTACGTAGCCATCAATATTACAAACTTCAACCTCATTCATGTATTGTCCACCAATTTTAACGCTACCTTTTTCGCCAATAATGGTGATGCTACTTTCTAAATTTTGAGTAGCAATGGCAGTAGAGTAATTTAAACAACCCATTCCGCCATTAATAAAATCAAAACTTACAAAACCAGAATCTTCAAAATCGGTGGAATTTTGATGTGTAAAATCTTTGAACTTAGCTTGAATATTGGTAATGTCGCCAAACAACCAATACATAATGTCGATAAAGTGCGAGAATTGGGTAAAAAGTGTTCCGCCATCTAATTCTTGAGTTCCTTTCCATCCACCTTTTTTGTAGTAACGGTCGTCTCTGTTCCAATAACAATTTAATTGAACCATAAAAATATCACCCAATACTTTTTGTTCAATCAATTCTTTTATCCAAACTGAAGGTGGTGAATAGCGATTTTGCATTACACAAAAGAAATTTTTAGAGACTTGCAACGCTTTAAAAATAACTTCTTCGCATTGAGATTTAGTTAATCCCATTGGTTTTTCGCAAACCACATGGTATTTTTTTTCTAATACTTTTATCGAATGTACTGCATGTAACCCATTTGGTGTACAAATATTTACTACGTCAAAGTTTAATTTTGAGTTCAATAATTCATCTATTGAATTAAAGAAAGGAACATTGTATTTTTCAATACCCAATTCTTCTTTTTTACCAGCATCACAAAGAGCAACTAGTTCGGCTTCAGTATTTCCTAAAATCATTTCGGCATGGCGTTTACCAATATGACCACAACCGACTACTGCAAATTTTATTTTTTGATTTTCACTAATCATTTTAAAGTTATTGGATTTGAAATTAGAAATTGGTCATTAGTCATTAAAAATTTACACATTTTCACATTTTAGTTACCTGATTATTGGCTAATTTATATTTTTGGTTGGTTTCTGGGCAACTTGCCAAACCATCTTTATCGAAAGTTAACCGATGACCGTATTCGCTTACCCAACCCAATTGTTTGGCAGGATTACCAACCCACAGCGAATACGCTGGTATGTTTTTAGTAACTACTGCACCTGCTCCAATAAATGCGTAAGCTCCAATATCGTGTCCACATACAATGGTTGCATTTGCTCCAATTGATGCACCTTTACCCACATGTGTTTTCAGGTACTCTTCTTTTCTGTTTACTGCACTTCTAGGATTAATAACATTTGTAAAAACCATTGATGGTCCTAAAAAAACATCATCATCACAAGTTACACCTGTATAAATAGATACATTGTTTTGAATTTTTACATTTTTTCCTAAAACAACACCAGGAGAAACCACCACATTTTGACCAATGTTACATTTTTCTCCAATACTACAATTGGGCATAATATGAGAAAAATGCCAAATTTTTGTACCATCTCCAATCGAGCAACCCTCATCAATAACTGCAGTTTCATGTGCGAAGAAGTTATTCATATTATTTTTTTATATAATCGTTAAAGTTTTTATGATCTACTTTGTATAAATCTTCTGCTGTAAGGCTTTTAAAATAATTGTACGTTATTTTTAAACCTTCTGCCCTATTCACTTTAGGTTCCCATCCTAATATAGAACGTGCTTTATCAATGTTTGGTTGTCGTTGCATCGGGTCATCAACGGGTAATTCTTTAAAAATTATTTTTTGTTTGGTGCCAGTCAGTTTAATTATTTCTTCGGCAAATTGAAGTATGGTGATTTCATCAGGGTTTCCAATATTTACAGGCTCTGCATAATCGCTTAATAATAACCTATAAATTCCTTCAATTAAATCATCAACATAACAAAACGAACGAGTTTGATTTCCTTTTCCGAAAACGGTTAAATTTTCACCACGCAATGCCTGACCAATAAATGCTGGTAAAACTCTACCATCATTTAATCGCATACGTGGTCCATAGGTGTTAAATATTCTAACAATTCTGGTTTCCACTCCATGATAACGATGATATGCCATAGTTATCGCTTCTTGAAAGCGTTTGGCTTCGTCATAAACACCTCTTGGTCCAATGGGATTAACATTTCCCCAATATTCCTCTGTTTGAGGATGTACTTTTGGGTCGCCATATACTTCAGATGTAGAAGCAATTAACATTCTAGCATTTTTTGCTTTGGCTAATCCCAATAAATTATGAGTTCCTAATGAACCCACTTTTAACGTTTGAATAGGAATTTTTAAATAATCAATTGGCGATGCTGGTGAAGCAAAATGAAGAATATAATCTAATTGGCCTTCTATTTCTATGTGTTTAGAAACATCGTGATTTACAAATTTAAAGTTTGGATTATTCTTTAGATGTTCAATGTTTTTTAAATCGCCTGTTATCAGATTATCCATTGCAATAACGTGATAACCTTCTTTTATAAATCTATCGCAAAGGTGTGAACCCAAGAATCCAGCAGCTCCAGTAATTAAAACGGTTTTTTTGTTTGAGGTTTGAGGTTTAGTCATTAGAAATTAGAGATTAGTTGGAAGACCGAAGGTACATTGTTACATTTACACATCTACACATTATTTAATTAATTCTCGACCAATACTAGCATAATAAAACCCAAGTTCTTGCATTTCTTTTGTTTCGTAAAGATTTCTTCCATCAAAAATTACTTTTTGTTTCATGTCTTTAGCCAATAACTCAAAATCTGGGTTTCTAAACAATTGCCATTCGGTAGCAATTACTAGTGCATCAGCATTTTTAATGGCTTCATCCCTACTTGTTGCATAAGTTATTTTATTACCATACAATGTTTTTACGTTTTCCATAGCTTCGGGGTCGTAAGCAGTAATTTCAGCTCCTTCACGTAACAATTCATCAATAATATACAAGGCAGGAGCTTCACGAATATCGTCGGTATCGGGTTTAAATGCCAAACCCCAAAGTGCAATTTTTTGCCCTTTTAAATCGTTTTTAAAATATTCTTTGATTTTTGGAACAATTATCGTTTTTTGTTCTTCATTGATACGCATTACTGCATCTAAAATCCCAAAATTATAACCGTACTCTTTTCCTGATTTTGCTAAAGCTTGTACATCTTTTGGAAAACAACTTCCACCATAACCAATACCTGGAAACAAAAATCGTTTACCAATTCTTGAATCTGAACCAATTCCGATACGAACCATGTCAACGTCAGCTCCAACTTTTTCGCAAAAATTAGCAATTTCGTTCATAAACGTAATTTTTGTTGCCAAAAACGAATTTGCTGCATATTTGGTTAGTTCAGCCGATTTTTCATCCATAAAAATAATTGGATTCCCTTGACGAACATAAGGTTTGTAAAGGTGTTCCATCGTTTCTTTGGCACGATTAGAAGATGTTCCAATAACTACTCTATCAGGTTTTAAAAAATCATCAACGGCAAAACCTTCACGTAAAAATTCGGGGTTAGAAACCACATCAAAATCAACTGTTGCATTTTTTGCTATGGCTAACCTCACTTTTTCGGCTGTTCCAACCGGAACGGTACTTTTATCAACAATTACCTTATAATCTTTGATGATTTTACCTAAAGTATCAGCTACACCTAAAATATACGACAAATCAGCAGAGCCGTCTTCGCCGGGAGGTGTAGGTAATGCTAAAAAAATAATTTTAGCATCTTTAATAGCTTCGTTAATATCGGTGGTAAAGGTTAATCTTCCTTGTTTTATGTTTCGTTCAAACAATACATCTAAATGAGGTTCGTAAATGGGTATTTCGCCATTTCTCATTTTTTTGACTTTAGCTTCATTGATATCAACACAAACTACGTTATTTCCTGTTTCAGCAAAACATGTTCCTGAAACTAAACCCACATAACCTGTTCCTATTACTGCAATATTCATTCTTGAAAATTTATTTATTTACAAACTCCAACACCGATTCGGTGATGAATTTTAATTGTTCACCGGTTAATTCTGTGTGCATTGGTAACGAAAACACCGATTCGCACAAAGCATTGGTAACTTCAAAATCCTCATGTTTCATGGTTGCTGTTTTATAAGCCACTTGGCTATGAAGCGGAACAGGATAATAAATCATACAAGGAATTCCTTTTGTTCCCAAAAATTTTTGTAATTCGAAATGATTGAAACCACAACCCACTAATGTATATTGATGAAAAACATGGGTTGATTTTTTATCTCTTGCTGGAGTTTTTATTTTATCACAGGTAGAAAATGCTTTATCGTAATATGCTGCAGC
>CAYJMI010000025.1:0-19088 GCA_964371285.1 uncultured Vicingus sp.
CTTCTGTTCCCGGAACAGCATCTTCGCCCAGAATAGAAGCATTTAATGAGTCGGCTTCCATGTTAAATGGAACAGCTTCTTCTAACAAACGAGGGTGAGCTTTTAGCATTTTGCCTGTTGATGCAGAACCCGTAAAAGTTACCACATCTTGATTGGTTACATGGTCTAAAATTCCGTTGGCAGAACCACAAATGAGTTGTAAAGCTCCGTTGGGTAAAATTTTAGAATCGATAATATCTTTAACCATTACCTCGGTTAAAAAAGAGGTGAGTGTTGCAGGTTTTACAATGGCAGGAACACCAGCCATAAAGTTTACTGCTATTTTTTCTAACATTCCCCAAATAGGAAAGTTAAATGCGTTGATGTGAATGGCAACCCCTTGTTTTGGAACCATAATGTGGTGACCAATAAAAGTTCCGCCTTTTGAAAGTGGAGCGGTTTCGCCATCTACATAAAAAGGTTCATCAGGAAACTGGCGACGCAAACTTGCATTGGCAAATAAATTACCGATACCACCTTCGATATCAATCCAACTATCCACTTTGGTAGCTCCTGTTTTGGCACTTACGGCATAATATTTTGCTTTTAACGACATTAAATGTATTGCCAACGCTTTTAACATCAATCCTCGTTCTTGAAAAGTCATTTTTCGTAATGCAGGTCCGCCAACTTTTCTGGCATAATCCATCATGGCAGCAAAATCTAATCCTTCGCTCGATGCTGTTGCAATTTGCTCTCCAGTTATGGCGTTAAACAAGGCTTTGTCTTTTCCAGTTCCTTCTACCCATTTACCTTGAGCGTAGTTTTGTAGTTTCATAGTATTCTTATGTTATCAATTCTTGCGGTTATAAAATTACACGTTTGCAATATATTGTACAACATAAAAGCTGTTCAATTTATTTTTGATGTTTTATTTGGTGAGAAGTGTTATTTTTTAGTTGGTTTCTTAGTTGTTTGGTTTAGCCGAATGACGATAATTTTAGCTATCTTTGATTGTATATTTCGTCTAAATAAAGAAAAAATATTAATTCTGTTTGAAAAATGCAGAAAAGAAAATTTAAAATGCCACGCTGCGAGGGGGAATGAAAATAGCGATAGAAGATTAGCCTGTTTTCTATCTGAGTAGTTATAATTATTTTCTTTCTTGTGCGTTTGAAGCAATAACAAAATCGAAAGCTAGAAAAATCAATTAACCCACTTTTCCATAGTTTTTTATTGCTGCTGTGTTGAGAAATTGATTAATTTTTTTCACCACATCGCCACTAAAATTGGATAAAAAATGCAAATTGGTATTTATTTTAGTGGTTACTTTTTTAAATTCATCATTTAAAGGACTTAAAAAATAAATGGGCTTATCGCTAAATTTTTTTAAAACGTTGGCAATAATTTCGTCAGCATGTTTTTCGCTAAAATATAAATCAATTACAATTAAATCGGGATTTTCTGCTTGTAGCGTTTCAATTTGTACTTTTTTAAAGCTTACATCAAAACTTTCGTAATATAGGTTAGTGTTTATAAACTCTGCTAAATTGCTATTGCCAGAATTGCTTAAAAAAAATATTTTTGGAGGAATGTTCATAGCATTTAGTTTTTTATGTTTCTGTTATTAAAACGAAAAACTATGCCAAAAGGTGTATGAAAATTATGCTTATTTTTAAACCATTTAATTAACGGTATCAAAAACACATAAAATGAAACGTATCATCATTTGTTCGGACGGAACATGGAATAAACCCGAAGAGGATTTAACGAAAGATTATCCCACCAACGTATTAAAATTTTCAAGATCTATTAAACCAGTTGACGATAATGGTATCGCTCAAACCGTTTTTTACGATTGGGGAATTGGTTCTTATCACGATAAAATTGGAGGAGGTGGTTTTGGTGCAGGTTTGGATAAAAACATTATGGATGGTTACCGTTACATTGTGCACAATTACGATGAGGGTGATGAGATTTTTTTGTTTGGATTTAGCCGTGGTGCATACACTGTTCGTTGTTTAGCTGGCTTAATAAACAATTGCAGTATTTTAAAAAAAGAACACGACAATCAAATTAATGAAGCATACAAGTTGTATAAAAATCCTGACGAAAAACCTGATGGAGCTAAATCTCAAGAGTTTAGAAGTAATTTTTCGGTAAATCAAAAAACACCTGTCCATTTTGTTGGAGTTTGGGATACTGTTGGAGCTTTGGGTTTGCCTAAAAGTATTTTTGGGTTTATAAAAGACAACCATTTATTTTATGACAATAAAATTGGTTCAATTATTAAAACAGCTCGACATGCACTTTCTATTGATGAATTGCGTGAAGATTTTGAACCAACCATTTGGCAACAAGATTATGAAAAGAAAGTTGATTTAAAACAAGTTTGGTTTGCTGGTGTACACGCAGATATTGGCGGTAGTTATCCTCCTGATGAAAATGGACATAAATTAAGTGATATTCCTATGACGTGGATGAAAAAAGAAGCTGAAATACAAAATTTGCAATTTCAAGAACATATTAATAATACTCAACTAAATCCTTTAGCCAAACAGCACAATGAATACCGCAGAATATTTAAAATATTAGGGAAGCTTTCTCGTGAAATTTTACCAGAAACACCCATACACATTAGTGTAAAAGAACGTTTTGAGAAAAATCAAGATTACCGACCAAAAAACTTGGTAGATTTTGTAAATAAATACGGTTGGAATAATTTAGAACATTAAAACCAAAAGGGGCTTTTCATTCGAAAAGCCCCTTTTGGTTCGTTGTACTTTTTTAACTAAGCAAAAACTTCGTTTGCAGTAAAATGAAAATTGCCTTCAATTTTAGCATTTTCATCGCTATCAGAACCATGCACTGCATTAGCTTGAATAGATTTAGCGTAAACTTTACGGATAGTACCTTCAGCAGCATCAGCTGGATTGGTAGTTCCAATTAATTTTCTAAAATCTTCAACTGCATTGTTTTTTTCTAAAATAGCAGCTACTATCGGTCCTGACGACATGTAGCTTACCAATTCTCCATAAAATGGACGTTCTTTGTGTACTTCGTAAAAAGCACCTGCTTTTTCTGGAGTCAATTTGGTATATTTCATTGCTACGATTTTAAATCCAGCATCATTAATCATTTTTAATATTCCTCCAATAGAATTGTTTTCAACTGCATCGGGTTTAATCATCGTAAAAGTTCTGTTATTTGCCATTTTATTATTTTGTTTAAATTTAGGATGCGAAATTAGTTAAAAACAAGCTTTTATACATTTTATTTTAATTTAAAAAAAGATGATTTAAATCATTAATATTATTGAGAATCGTCATAGCATGATAACTTTTTGTAAATTACCTTAGCTAAATAAAATAAACTTGATGTCATGGAAAATTTAAGATTTAGACCCTCAAAAGATTACATTAGTAATGCCAATTGGGAAGAGTTACATGTGTTAACCGAAAAATGGAAATCGGATTTGGAGTTTTATAATTTTGAATTAAACTTTTTACACAAGCTTATTGATAAGTATTACATTTGGTTAACCAACGATGAATTGGTTGTTGAGGTTGAGGCTGCTGCAAGTAAAATTATTGCTGCCAATAAATCAAGAAAAACGTTAACCATCGAAGCAATAAATCATTTACGCCACATTGAAGAAATTTTGGAAAATGAATTTAAGTATGATGCTCAGGCATTTAGAAAAGAACATGAAGTGCTTGAAAATAAGTTTACTAATTTTTGTAAAAATTTCCAATTGTTAAAAAAGGAAGTTTTTATATTGACTGAACAAGTGCTTGATACAGAAAATGTAATGGATTTTATATAATAAGTGGTTAGTAATGATTAGGTTGTAAGGAGCATTCGTAGCTGACGAATGCTCCTTATTTTTTTATAATTTTTCTTCTAAACTCTTCGTGTTATCTGAATAAACTCGTTCAATTAAAATCTGTCTTGGGTCTATTGCTGCTTTAACAGGGATGCTGTCAACAGAAAATGTAAAACTTACATTGTCTTTATCTACCCAAATTCGTTTTTCGTAAATTAGTTTTTTCTCGTCTTTATCAGCATAAACTCCCACATCAACCCAGTCGTTTAGTTTTACTTTGGTTTCGTTGCCAATGGTATCAGCTTTAAGTTTTGCTGCATCAAAATTTATGGTTACTTCGTATTGGTTGTTTACCTTTTTGTATGAAGCTTCTTTTAATCTAAAATCATACAAAGTAATTTCTTTAAACCAATCGGTAATTAGGTATTTTAATGAATCAGGAACTTGTGGCTCAAGGTGTTTTAAAAAATCTAACGATGTAGGGTAAGGAGGCTCTTTGTAACGGTATTCTTCTAAAAATCCTTTTAACGCAGCATTTACCTTTTGTTCGCCAATAAAATCCTGTAAAGCATACATAATAATACTACCTTTTCCGTAATGGATGTGTCCTTGGTTTTCTACTTTGTATAAAGGCAATTCTTTTTCTACTTCGCTGCTTCGTCCTCTTAAATACCTATTCATATCATATTTTAAGAAATTTTTCATTTTTATTGGGTCGTTAACAGAATTTTTCATGACCATTAAAGAAGAGTATTCTGCAAAACTTTCACTCAACATGGTGCTACCCTGCATGGTGGAGCCAATTACTTGATGAGCCCACCATTGATGTCCCATTTCGTGAGCAATAACTGCATCAACTACATTATTTTTTTCTTCATCTTCTAAGTTGGTAATAAAACCCAGCGATTCGGAATAAGGCATGGTGCCTGGAAAAGCTTGTGCAAAAGTTGAATATCTAGGAAACTCAATAATTCGGGCTTGTTTGTGATAGTATGGGCCAAAATTTTCGGTGAAATATTTTAACGATTTCTCAATAGCTTCTAACATCATGGTAATGTTGTAAGGATGTTTTTTATCGTAATAAACTTCTATATCAATACCATTCCATTTTTTACGAGCAACTTCATATTCAGCCGACATAAACGAGTAGAAATTTTGTGAAGGATGGTCGGATTTATAATGATAGTGATTTCTTCCATCTTTTTTCCATTCTTTTAACAATGAACCCGGAGCAATGGCTATTTGATTGTCGCTTGTAGAAATAAAGGTCTCCACATTTACCCAATCGGCAGTTCCGTTGGTTAAATAGTTTTTCATACAGTTGTTTCCACAAGTTGATTCTAACTCTGGCATACGTTTTTTCTCGGCTAAATCGTACTTTTTTCGAGTATGTTTATCACTCAATTCCATGCCTTCGCTATATCCTATGTTTGGTAAAATATTGTAGTTGTTAAAAAATGTTCCGTTTTCAGCAATGATTAAATCGCTTACTTCATTTTCAAAACCGTTAGTTATGTATGATGATTCCACAACTAAATTCATGCTTTCGTTAGGCATTAAGGGTTTGTTTAATTTATAAATCAAGTAATCAAACTTCTCGTCATTTAAAACCAGTTCAGCATTTCTGATGTGTATTTTTTGTTTCCATTTTCGTTCAATCGTAAAATGCAAACTATCAATAGGTTCAGTTGATTTGTTTTTTAATCGTAAACCAATTAAAGCTTTCACATCTCTCGTTTCAGGGTAAATGTCAATGATGTATTTAGCGTCGGTTATTTTTGGTAATGTAATGTTTTCGTATTTCTTGTACGTTTTTTCATAATCAGCTTGAAGCTGTTCTATTTCGTCACTGGTTTTGTAGGTGTTTAAAATTTGCGTATTATAATAAACAACGCTGCCAACTGCTATCCATAAAACGAGTACTAATGAAAGCATAACCACATATTTAGCAGACAGTTGTTTTTTTGCAGCTTGTAATCGGTTTTTAAAATTGCCCGCCACACCTCTTATCCAAAATAAACCAGCTAGAAACAGAAACAGAACACCAAATAAAAACCAATATGCATGAAACCATAATAAACCTACCAATGCAGGGCCAAACTCGTTCATGTCAGAATAAGTCATTATTGGTGTTGCACCAATTTTTATCATGTTGGTGTCTATTTCTAAGATTAAAAACACAATGTCTAATAAAAACAAGAAAATGATAGAGATGAAATAACCTAGGTATTTATTGTTAATGGCAACTTGTATAAAAATTAAAATTAACGACCAAGTAATGTATTTTGGTAACGAGGTGTAAATAAAATCAATTAAATACAGCCCGATTTCAACATTGGTATAGCCGCTGAGTAATTGATAAATAATAGAAATAACAATTAAAAATAAATTGATGAGTGAGGTAACCACCACCAAAGAAACCACTTTTGCTAATAAAGAAGCCATAGAGAAATGTGGTGTTGCGTCAACTACTTCGTTGATATGACTTGCCCTGTCTCTCCAAATAAGTTCGCCACTAAAGAATACCAAAATAATGATAACGAAAATTCCAGAAACTCCACTAATAACATCAATCATGTTATAGGTAATGGGGTAAGATTTTAACCCAAAATATTCGAAACCACCTTGTTGGTTAGCAATTAAAATAATGGCACTAAAAGCAAACAATATTTTAAAGGTGGTACTCTTTAAAATGCTCAATAGGTTTATTTTTAGGAAACTAATAAAAAAAGTAAACTGACTTGAAGTATTAAAGTTTAAAGAAACTTTTGGAAGTAAAAACTGAATTTTAGATTTAGCTTCGGCTTTAATGACTGCGGTTTTCTTTTGTTTTTCGGCAAATGAAAATGATAAGTATGAAACAAATAAAATAACAACGCCTAATGCAGACCATAACATCCGATTGTACAACAATAAACCACTAAATCCAGCTGAAATGGTATTTTTTTCTATTGGTGTAAAATATTTAGCATCAATACTATATGCTCTAATTCCAAAAGTATCGGTTAAGGCACCAATTACTTCATTTTCTATATCGGATAAAAGTGTTCCGGAAACAATGTAGCCAATAATGATGATAAGCGTTCCAACAAAAGAAATGACGGTACTTTTCCATTTGTTTGCCATTGCAAAAATTATTGCACCAGCAAAAAACATATTAGGTACAATAAACAATAAGTAATTATTAATAAAAGAAGCAGCGTAAAAAGGCCCAATTCGGTCAGCATCAATCCAACCCACAGCAGGACCAATAATTGAACCTAACCAAAAGCCAATAAAAACTCCCAAAAGTGGAATGGTTGATAGGACTAATGCTCCAAAAAATCGTCCAAAAAAGTAAGACGATTTCTTTATAGGTGTTGAAAAAAGAATTTCGTTAAATTCATTTTCGTAATCACGTAATGCTGCATTGTTAAAAAAAGCAGTAGCAATCATTAACCCAAAAATGGATAAAATAGCCACATAATTGGTAATTACGTGAGGTGCATTTTTATAAACATTACCAACAGTACCTCCAATAACAACATTGTCGCTGGCTACTGCACCAAAAACCATTAAGGTAATTATCAATAAAAATATATAAATCATGGGGCGTTTTAATGCACTGATGATTTCTTTGATGAAAAACTCTTTAAACATGAGAGACGATTTGAAGATTTGAAAATGGTTTAATTTGAAAATTCATTCAGTTAGCACTAATCAATTGTTGATTTTAGTAAAAAATACATCTTCTAAATTTGGTTCAACTTGTTCAAATCCATCACCAGGATTGCTTTCGGAAAGCACATGGATTAACGGATTTCCAGCCACCATTTTATCAGAAATAACCCTATAGTTTTGTTGATATTCAGCCACTTGATTTCTTTCAATTGATTTTTGCCAAACTTTACCTTTTAATTCCTGAAGAACATTGTTTGGAGTACCTTGGTAAACGAGTTGACCTAAATTCATAATAGCCATGTTTGAACACAATTCCCTTACGTCATCAACAATATGTGTAGAAAGTATAATAATTACGTCCTGTCCAACATCTGCCAATAAATTATGGAAACGATTTCGTTCTCCTGGATCTAATCCAGCAGTTGGTTCATCAACAATAATCAATTGTGGATTTCCAATCAAAGCCTGAGCAATACCCACACGTTGTTTCATTCCTCCCGAAAATCCTTTTACCGACTTGCTTCGTTGTTCGTACAAGTTCACCTTTTGTAATAAATAATTAACCAATTCCTTACGTTCCTTACTGTTGGTTATACCTTTTAAAATGGCAATGTGATCGAGCAATTGTTCGGCAGTAATTTTTGGATAAACACCAAATTCCTGTGGTAAATAACCCAAAACTTTTCTTAATGCTAAAGGATTGTTGAGGATATCAATGTCATTTAAAAAAGCAGTGCCGCTGTCTGCTTCCTGTAAAGTCGCTAATGTTCTCATTAACGATGATTTTCCTGCACCATTTGGGCCAAGTAAACCAAACATTCCGTTTGAAATTTCTATACTTACATTGTCTAAAGCCTTTACACCATTTGGGTAAACTTTGTTTAGATTTTCTATTTTTAAAGTTGCCATAAAATACTATTATTCAATTATTTTTATCAAATATAGTGTACTGACGAATAGTATATAATAAAAGTTACACTAAAGGTAAATTGAGTAGTTGAACGGTTTTGTTAACTTTGTTAAAATGAATAAAGAACAATTATACCAAGAACTAACTTTTAAAACCAGCCGAAGTGGTGGTGCTGGTGGACAAAACGTTAATAAAGTATCTTCCAAGGTAGAATTGATTTTTGATGTAGATAAATCAGCTCAATTTACTGTAGAACAAAAGGAAATCATTTTTGTAAAACTGGCAAATAGAATTGATAATGAAGGCTTGTTGCACTTGCAATGTGACGAAACTAGAAGCCAGTTAAAGAACAAGGAGATTGTTGTGGAGCGACTAATTAATTTACTTGAAACAGTACTTAAACCTGTTAAAAAACGAAAACCGAGTAAACCTAGTAAATCATCAATAAGAAAAAGACTGGAGAGCAAGAAAAAACTTTCAGACAAAAAAGATTCGAGAAGGTTTAAAACAGATTAACTCATGTAATTATTTGATACCAGCACCACTTTTAAACCAGTTTGAAATTATACCTGTTAAGGTGAAATTATTTAATATTCCATTAAATTGGTCGTTTACAGGTACAACATTGTTTAATAGGGTAGTTATGGTTTGGTTATTACCACCTATTACACCTTGATTGAAATCGTAATAAGCAACAAGTCCTGTTTCTTGATTTATTATTTTATTATAATTATTTTTAATATCATTAGCAGATCGTTCTATATTCCATATGCGAACCTCGTCCATCATTCCGTTAAAAAAGTATGTATTCGCAATGTTCCTTCCAAGGTAAATAGTAGGTGTTAAACTAGAAGTTGATGCTGAAGTAGTTTTATTGGAGAATTCGCCATTTATATATAAAGTCAATGTACTATCGCCATCATAAGTAACAGCAACATGTGTCCATGTATTAATAGGAATATTAGTTAGCGATTTAACATTTTTACTGAGGTCATTATTATTTGAAGCAACAAGAGCATAATTGTTAATTTCAAAACGATCCTTTGCAGAGATTAAAAATTGTTGATTATATCCTGCTTTTACGTAAATCCACGCCTCTTTTGTGTAGGCTGATCCTGCTTTATAAACACCATTGTTTGGATTAATGGTAATAAAATTTTTTTTATCATATTCAAAGCCTAAGCAGTTCCCAGTTTTTCCTATATCATAATAACCCATCATATTTTCAAATAAATTTTCTTGTCTTCCTGCACGAAACTTTGGAGCAATCGAAAAAATGAGTAATTCACTAACCCAACCATTTAAAGAGGTTTGTTTGTCTTGTCTTGATCCAATATATATAGGGTGTCCAGCGTCATAATAAGTATAGAAAGACATGGACTGAGAAGCTGTATTACTTGAAGAGTTTAAGTTTGAATTTGGGTATTCAAATACTCCCTGATTTGGTCCTGTCGATATCATTTGTGGGTTAGCATAAAATTGCCATATATTAAAACCACTGGTAGCATTTATAGGCTTTATCAAGTCGCAGCTGCCAAAATTATAATAATCAGGATTTCCACAACCAAGTATAAGATTGTCATTATATATATCCCATGGAGCAGGTATGTTTTGGTGTGTTTTTGAAAAAAAAGCATTCGCACTAGTATTCACTTTAACACCAGCTGCCACATATGAATCAAATCCTAATTGAGTGTCACTTATGTCATTAAATGCTTGAAATGGTTTAGTTTTTAGAAAGGTAGGTCCATATGTTATAGATGTGTCAAAATAAATGGTTGATTTACCATTCATTGTTTCAAGTATTCCATTTGTAACAATTCTTGGCTGAAAGTTAATAGAATCTTGATAAGCATATAAGCTATCATCACCGCTTTGGTTATACCATTTAACAACAAAACAATCTGTATTCTTGCAAAATTCACCCAAAGTGTAATTAGTTTGGGAATTGTTAGATGGAAATACAATACTGCTATTGCTAACCTCTCCATTCGCATCGAATTTAACCTCTCCATAATTATTATCTGAAGCTCTTCTTATTGTTAAAACACTATTAGTATAACCATCGCTCAATTTTCGGAGGCTGTATGCCACAACAACATTATCTAAAGACCCAGATTTTAATTGATTCAATTCATTTCTTTTAAAATTTGCATTGTAATCATGTGAAAAATTACTCCCTCTATCAACGTTGTAGTATGTTATTAAATTATTTGTTACTTTTTCCATAACTTGATTAACTACCATTGAGTCGTGATCTAATGTCCCATAGTAATTAGGAAACAAGATGACTTCGCTAACCCATCCATTAAGAGCTGTTGCACCATCAGATCTAGATCCAATTATCATGCTTGAATTTTGTTCAGAGGAGTATAAGGGTTTTAATCCATAAAAGGCTGAGTTTAAATAACCATTAAAATAACTATAATAGCTTAAAGGCATATTTTGAGGATATTGGTTTTTAGTATTGATATCTCCATCCATGGTGATTCCCCATATATTAAAAGAATTACTCTGATTCATAGAATTCCACATTCCACTATTATAATATCCATTTCCCCAACAAGATTTTCCATTTCCTACCAAAAATGAAGAATTGTAAATATCAAATGGGTCAGGAAGATTATTATTTGTTTTGCTAACAAATGTAGAGGAAAGTAAAGACGCATTATTAACTCCTGCAGCTGTTATCATGGTCATCGATAAACTATTGTTTGCTCTAAGATTAAAAGGAGTTGTTTTTAAACATATGACATTTTGTAGGTCAGGAATAGAGTCGTCAAAATCAAAAAAAATGGATGGTAAGCCATTGATTCTAATAATGGTTCCATTTAAAGCAATGATAGGTTGTTGTGTTAGGGAAATTTGTACCATATCAAGACCATTACCAGATTGATCATACCATGTATAGACATAACACGTATCACTTCCACAGTAAGTTTTAATAGCATTGGTATCTACTATACCATTGTTAAAATTAATATCAAGAGTGGTTGTTGAGCCAGCTTTTCTAATGCTAATAGTTGGACCAGAATAATTACTACTAAGTTGGCGTAAACTGTAAGCTCCTTTTGCTAAATTAGTGCTATCTAACCCTAAGGTAGTTAAAGGATTCTGGGCATTAAATAAATGAGAAACAAATATTAATAATATTATAGAAAATATCTTCTTCATATGACAATTATATTTAATAATAAAATTGAACAAATATATAAGAATTTTTTATTTAGGTTGAGGGTTATTACTAATTTTACATTTAATGAATATTACATTTTACAAATACCAAGGAACAGGAAACGATTTTGTTATGATTGACAATCGTAAAAATGTATTTGATAAATCCAACCTAAGACTAATTCATGAGTTGTGTGATAGAAAGTTTGGAATTGGTGCAGATGGATTGATTTTAATAGAGAACATTGATGGTTTAGATTTTAACATGATTTATTTCAATGCTGATGGAAGTCAAAGTTTTTGTGGAAATGGGAGTAGATGTGCGGTATCTTTTGCCAGTTATTTGGGAATAATAGGAACTAAGGCTCAGTTTTTAGCTATTGATGGAGAGCATGAGGCTTGGATTAATGAAAAAGGAGAGGTGAGTTTAAAGATGCACGATGTGGAAGATATAGAAAAAGGCAATGATTATTATTTTATCAATACGGGTTCTCCCCACTATATTATAGAAGTAAGAGATGTTGATGAAGTGAATGTTTTTGAGATAGGACGAAAAGTAAGGAATAGCAATAGGTTTAAAGACGAAGGAACTAACGTCAATTTTGTTCATTATCGCCCCAATGGGTTAGATATTAGAACGTACGAAAGAGGAGTGGAAGATGAAACCTTATCATGCGGAACTGGTGTAACGGCAGCAGCATTAAGTTGGGCGGATAAAAATAATTCAAAATCAGGAAAAATAGAAGTGAATACCAAAGGTGGAACATTACATGTAGCTTATAAACGAAACGATTTAGGTGGTTTTAATGATATCTGGTTGATTGGACCTGCGGAAATGGTTTTTAAAGGAGAACTGTTAATTTAACGATTTGAAAATTACTAACTAACCATACCACAACTTCTAACCTCATAAACTTCTTTATGCCTTATTTAATTCCAATCACTCATCATATTTCTGAGATTAATATCGATAAAGGAGTTTTTATTTTTATTCATCGGGCAAGTAAAATTCCTCCTCATATTGGTATAATAATCAATGGAACATTGTTTGAAATTTCCACCAATGGTCCGGGATATGAGCAAAAAGGTATTGATTTATTAAAAACAGCTCAAAAAAGAGGTGTTGAGGTTGTTTTTATTGAATTAATAACACCTAACATTTTTACTACGGAGGACACCTCTCTCCGTCAGTTGACGGAAGTTGGAGGGGTGATTAGTGTAAATGAACCCGAACTACTTATCGCCAATTTGGTTAAACATTATTTTAAAGTTTCAAATGATGTTTCTTGCTTAAATCCTGTTAAAGATTTTATTGAATTATCATATCAAATTCAAGTAAAACAAGCAAATTTCATTTTTGAATTATTGCCTATTTTATCTGCTCACCAAATAGTAAAAGCAAGTTTTGAAGTTAATTTAACCCATAAGTTAATTGAAAATAACTTTTTGCTAAAAACATATACCCAAGAAGATATTAATCAGTGCATCGCTGCAGTAAATCGAAAAAACAAACGTGAAATTAGTATCTAATCATATTTACTTGAGAAACATACTTGCTTCAGATGTTTTAAACATTTTTGAGTGGGAAAATAATCCAGAAAATTGGGAAGTCAGTAATACTGAGAAGCAGTTTTCGCTCCAAGAAATTGAAGAATTTGTAAACCAACCTCAAGATATTAATCTAACGCAACAAATCCGTTTTATTATTTGTATAAACGAGACGAACACTCCAATTGGTTGTATCGATTTGTTTGATTATGAACTCGAAAAAAGTGTTGGAGTAGGAATCTTAATTGCCGAAAAAGCATATAGAAATAAAGGTTACGCTACCGAAGCATTAAAGCTGTTGATTGATTATTGCCGAAATGAACTTCGAGTGGAACATATTTTTTGTAACATTTTTATAAATAATAAACCAAGTATTCGTTTATTTGAAAGTTGTGGATTTACATTTGTTGAAGAACGAATATTGGATGAAAATGAAGTAAATTATTATGAATTGAAGTTGTGATATGAAGATGTTTAAGAAAATAATTATTTCAATTTTACTAATAGGTTTAAGTATTGGAGTGTACATCGCATACACTATGTACACACGTATATACCAACCAAACGTAACCTTAACCAAAAGTAAAACAGCCTTTTTCTATATTAAAACTGGTTCGAATTTTACTGATGTTGCAAATGGATTGTATGAAGGTGGTTACATCAAAAACAGAACTTCTTTTGAATGGGTTTCTGAAAAAAAATCAAACTTTACCAAAAATATAAAGCCTGGAAAATACTTGCTAAAAGAAGGTATGAGCAACAACGAATTGGTTGATTTGTTGAGGTCAGGAAAACAAGAACCCGTTAAACTTTCGTTCGACCATATCCGAACAATTAAAGAACTAGCAGGTAAAGTTTCAAGAGAAATAGAAGCAGACAGCATTTCAATTTATAATTTGCTAACCGATAGAGATTTTGTTGGTAAATATGGGTTAGATAATAAAACCATTTTAACACTTTTTATACCAGACACCTATGATTTTTATTGGAACACCTCTGCCGAAGAAATGGTGAAAAAAATGGCTCAAGAATATAAATCGTATTGGACAGATGAGCGAAAACAAAAAGCAAAGGCGATGAATTTGTCGCAATCCGAAGTTTCTATTTTAGCCTCTATTGTTCAATCAGAGCAGTCGGTTAGAGCTGACGAACGACCACGAGTTGCAGGTTTGTATATCAACCGATTAAAAATAGGAATGCGGTTACAATCCGATCCAACGGTAATTTATGCAGTTGGTGATTTTGAAATTGAGCGTGTAACAGGAAAATATCTAGCTATTGAATCTCCATACAATACATACAGAAATTTGGGGTTACCACCAGGACCAATTGTTTTGCCTAGCATAAAATCGTTGGATGCGGTATTGAATTACGAAAAACACAACTACATTTACATGTGTGCAAAAGAAGATTTTTCGGGCTACCATAACTTTGCAGTTAATTTTAGTGAACATCAAGTAAATGCCCGTAAATTTCAACAAGAATTAAACAGAAGAAATATTCACTAAACAAACTTTAAAGTGATAGAAAAAAATATAAACATTAGCTACCAAGAGTTCGATTCGTTAAACGAATTATCAAAACAAGATGTAGAAATAGTGCAACTTGCCGAGAAAAACTTGGCAAATTCTTATTCTCCGTATTCGCTTTTTAAAGTAAGCTCGTTAATCCTTTTTGAAACAGGAGAAACCGTATTAGGAACCAATCAGGAAAATGCTGCTTACCCTTCTGGTTTATGTGCCGAACGAGTAGCTATTTTTTCAGCAAAATCTACCTATCCCAACAAAACTATTGACACTATTGTAATTGTAACAGAACATAGTAATCCAACACCTTTTTCACCCTGTGGTGGATGTCGTCAGGTGTTGATGGAATACGAAATGGCTCAAAAAAAACCAATACGAGCAATTTTAAAATCGGGCGATTCTAAAGTGTGGATATTTGAGAGTATTAGTGCATTTCTGCCTTTCGCATTTAAAGCTGACCATATTCTAAAAAAAGTATGATATTTAACAGCTAATACCTTAAATTTGCAGCTTAAATAAATTTTTTATGGCAAAAAAATCTACATTTTCAAAAGAGCAATACCTTGCTTGGTATGAGTCTATGCTGTTAATGAGAAAGTTTGAAGAGAAATTAAGTCAATTATATATTCAGCGTCAGTTTGGAGGTTTTCTTCATTTATACATTGGTCAGGAAGCTGTTGTGGCAGGAGCTGTTTCAGCAACGTTGCCCGAAGATAAAATGATTACTGCCTATCGTTGTCATGCTCATCCACTCGGAAGAGGAACAGACCCAAAATACATGATGGCTGAGTTATACGGTAAAACTACCGGCTTATCAAAAGGTAAAGGTGGTTCAATGCACATGTTCGATATTAGTAAACACGTTTATGGCGGACACGGTATTGTTGGTGGACAAATTCCATTAGGAGCAGGTTTGGCTTTTGCGGATAAATACAAAGGAAACAACAACGTTACCCTATGTTCGATGGGCGATGGAGCTGTTCGTCAGGGAGCTTTACACGAGGCATTTAACATGTCGATGATTTGGAAATTACCTGTGGTTTATATCATTGAAAACAACATGTATGCAATGGGAACTTCTGTTGAACGTACCTCAAACGTTACGGCATTGTATAAAATAGGATTAAGTTATGATATGCCTGGTGAACCTGTTGATGGAATGGATGTTGAAGCTGTTCATCGTGCTATAGAAAAAGCGGTAAAATGGTGTAGAGACGGAAAAGGACCTTATTTATTAGAAATGGAAACCTATCGTTTTAAAGGTCATTCCATGTCCGACCCTCGTAAATACAGAACCAAAGCTGAAGAAGAAGAATTCCAGAATGAAGACCCGATTGAAAAGGTATTGAAAACTATAAAAAGTAAGAAATTAGCTACCGAAAAACAATTGGACGAGATTTCACTAAGAATTAAAAAGAAAATTGAAGATGCAATAAAATTTGCTGAAGAATCTCCATTTCCAAAACCAGAAGATATGTATAACGAAATTTATGCAGAACCGAATTATCCGTTTATAAAAGAGTAAAAATTCCACCCCCTGCCCTCCCGAAGGGAGGGAGAATTTCCCCTCTTGAGAGGGGTTAGGGGTGTGTTAAAAAAACAAAAACATGGCTGAAATAGTAAGAATGCCCAAATTAAGTGATACCATGACCGATGGGGTGGTGGCAAAGTGGCATAAAAAAGTTGGTGACACCGTTAAAGAAGGTGATTTATTGGCTGACATAGAAACCGATAAAGCTACCATGGAATTTGAATCTTTTGTTGGTGGTACCTTGCTTTATATTGGAGTGTCTGAACAAGGTACAGCACCTGTTGATGCTATTTTAGCAATATTTGGTAAAAAAGGTGAAGATATTTCAGGGTTAATTGTTGATAAACCAGTTGTTGCAGCCGTAAAACCTGTTGAAAAAGCTGTGGTTGAGGAGGTTGTTAATACACACGCCTCGGTGGTTAATACTCCTGCACCAAAAAACCAACCATCAACCGAGCCTTCGAGTTCAACGAAATTAAACCAATCTTTAACACAAAATTCTAAAGTATTTGCATCGCCATTGGCACAAAAAATGGCCAAAGAAAGAAACATTAATCTTTCTAAAGTTAAAGGATCAGGAGATAATGGTAGAATTACCAAAGCTGATATCGAAAACTACGATAGTTCTTCATCATCTTCAAATTTTGTTGGGGTTGAAAAATATACCGAAGTACCCGTTTCACAAATGCGAAAAACCATTGCTCGAAGATTAGCTGAAAGCAAATTTTCTGCTCCACATTTTTATTTAACCATAGAAATGGACATGGACAATACCATCAATGCCAGAAACTCAATCAATACAATAGAAGGAGTAAAAATTTCATTCAACGACTTGATAATTAAAGCAGTTGCAGTAGCGTTGAAAAAACATCCAAAAGTAAACACTTCTTGGTTGGGCGATAAAATCAGGTACAACGAACATGTAAACATTGGTGTTGCTGTTGCTGTTGAAGAAGGTTTATTGGTTCCTGTGGTTCGTTTTGCTGATGGAAAAACATTAACTCAGATAAGTGAAGAAGTCCGAAATTATGCCCTTTTAGCAAAAGAGAAAAAACTACAACCTCAAGATTGGGAAGGAAGTACATTCACCATTTCAAATTTAGGAATGTTCGGAATAGAAGAATTTACAGCAATTATTAATCCGCCCGATGCTTGTATTATGGCTATTGGAGGAATTAAACAAGTTCCTGTTGTTAAAAACGGACAAATTGTGCCGGGCAATACCATGAAAGTTACGTTGAGTTGCGACCACCGAGTAGTTGATGGAGCTACTGGAGCAGCATTTTTACAAACGTTTAAAAACTACATGGAAAACCCTGTGGTGTTGTTAGGTGCTCAAAACATTTAAAATTTTGTTTTTGAGTAATTGCCAAAGCCAAAATAATCGTTTAAAAAGTTACTACTCAGCCACTCCATTTTGACACAAATTGCACGAATTACGACTATTTTTTTTAGTGTAAAATTCAAATCGTATAGGTAATTTAATTACACTAACACCTCCACGCTAAAGGCGTGTTGGTGCTAATTCGTGCAATTCGTGTTATTTTTTAGCTGAACTCCTGTAGATTCGGGGCTACTGAAAAATTGTGTTAGCCGAGTAGTTACTTCAAAAATAATCTTGATATCTTTTGAAAAAAGATGATTTTAACTGTTGTTTAAAATTAATTCATTTAGTATCTTTAAACAAAAAATAGGAATCATGGGAATGAAAGAAAACGATTATTTATGTCCTAAATGTAAAGGGCATTTGAATGTTAGTGGGTCTTTAGTTTTTGCAACAGAAACTCATCGTAAACATAAAGGATTAATCATGTTAAATCCTAAAATTGGAGAATACGATTATAAACATCATCCAAATTTTTCGTTAGAAAAAGGCGAATCGGTTGATTTTCATTGTCCTATTTGTCATGCAAATTTAACCGCAGCTAAAAATAAAGACTATGCCATGATTTTAATGGTAGTTAATGAGGATAACTGCGATTATGAATTGTATTTTTCTAAAAAAGCCGGAAACAAAAGCACTTATGTAGTTGCTAAAGAAGAAATTGAAGCTTTTGGTGAAGATGCAATGGATATAGAAGATTTATTTTACGAGTAAGAGATTCATCTCCACAGTTCGAAAAATCAATTAAATGAGTAGCTACTTTTAACTTAGTAAGTTTTTGTTTAAAAGTTTTCATATTTTTTTTTATTAAAAAATAGGGAAGTTTATTAAGTTTGTTTAAAAAGTAATTTAAAGTAAAAAAAATATTATGAGTTTAGCGATAAAAGGAAAATTAACAAAAGTTTTAGAACTTGAAACTGGAACAAGTAAAGCAGGTAAAGAATGGAAAAAACAAGGTTTTGTAATTGATTCAGGAGATCAATTTAACCCGGAAATTTGTTTTAGTTTATTTGGCGATGACAAAATAGCCATGCTTAGAAATTTTGGTACGGGACAAGAAATTGAAGTTTCTTTCAACATTTCATCCAGAGAATTTAATGGAAAATATTACCACAATTTAGATGCTTGGAAAATAACCGGAGCTTCGGCAGCTACTAATAATGCAGGACAACCAGTTTCTCAACCAGCTATAGAAAATGCACCTTCTGACGAAGAAGATGATTTACCATTTTAAGGGTTAAAAAACAGAACTAACTAAAAACCTCTTAAAAATAATTAAGAGGTTTTTTTATGAGCTAATGCTCAAAAAAAACTGTCACTTCGAGTGCTCGACTTTAGGAGAGTGTATCGAGAAGATGATAGTTTTTCCTAATCATAAATCCTCTACTTTTTTGTATGTTCTCGATACGCTGCACTACTCGAACGGACAAAAAAACTAAAATCCCTTAAAAAACCGGCATTTCGAATCCTTCACAAAACCACTACTTCGAATGCTAAAAAAAACTGTCACTTCGAGTGCTCGACTTTAGGAGAGTGTATCGAGAAGATGA
>CAYJMI010000025.1:19188-34373 GCA_964371285.1 uncultured Vicingus sp.
TAGTTTTTTTACTAATAAGCAATGCTTAAAACCTTGTTTAAATAACCCTATATTTTTATTGGTTGGTAAATATTTTTTAAACTATATTTGGTATTAGCAATTGTAACAAAATTTAACCAACACACCAACAAATGAGTAACATACCATTTCAAACCATCGACTGGGCTTCTATTGGAAAAGTGGAATACCAAGGAGAAACAGGAAAAGCATTTTGGCAAACCGCCCAATTTGATGGATTAAGAATTCGGTTGGTAGAATATACTAAGGGTTATTTAGCCGACCATTGGTGCAAAAAAGGACACCTTGTATATTGTTTAGAAGGCGAGTTTATCACCGAATTGAGCACAGGCATAAAATTAAAATTAACCAAAGGGGAAACGTATGTGGTTTCTGACGAACTCAGTTCGCACCGTTCATTTTCTGAAAATGGAGTGAAACTACTTATTGTAGATGGCGACTTTTTAAAAAATAGCTAAATCCATTTTTTACCCTTGCCAAAGTGGCATTTTTAATTTTTGTTAAACCCATTTGTTTAGTTATATTTGGTGTAATTATATGGCGGATATGATGCATATGCTTCATATCTGCTTGTTAGTGCCAATTCTGGAAAACGCATCAAATGAAATAGAAGAACAGTGATGTTCAACAAACTGACAATCATTGAAAACTAAACAAGAAATCTTACATAAAATAAATCGCTTATCTGGGGTAGATACTTTTTTCGACTCTTTATTGCTCCTTTGCACAATAAATTTAAATTCTACCATCGAAGAATTGGACACACGAGACCATAGAAGTTTACTCAATATCAATGAATTGAGTTTTCTCTTTGGATTTTGGTTGAAAAACAGAACAAAAAATAGTTCTTCAACAATTAGTGTATTGGAGTTAGCTAATATACTTCATAACTTAATGGACGATCTTCATCGGACATTTTTACCCAACTTAGCAAATATCGAAAGCATATCTTATGAAGAACTAATGATAAATGCTAACTCGCTCCAAGAGACAATTTTTTATAGTGGTTCTGGGGCTTATGATTACCAATATGTAAAATATGCCGCAGAAGAATATGAACTCGATAGAGATTGGCTTAGAACGAATAAAAAATTTGACATTAATAATATTCTGCCATTTTATTCTTTCTTCAAAGGTATTTTGAACTATCGAATTAATTTCACTAATCAGTCAAATAATCCTTCTGAATTATACAAGTACAGTAAAAATAGTTATGTATTAGAAAAACATCCTGAATTTAGAACAATTCTAGAGGCATTCTCAATTAATGAATCCGAAATACTGAATAAAGAATTCATGAATATTGGTGATTCAAATGAGCTTAGCATTCGTCCAATACTAGAGTATAATTCTTATTACCTAATTCCAATTCCTTTTGTGCTCGCACAAGCCTTAAATAAAAGCCCTTATTATTGGCTTATAAAGGATTCCGAATATAAGAACAAGGCGAATAGTAACAGAGGAATTAGTGCTGAAAATATTGTTTATTCTCAATTAAGAACCAAATATGGACTATTTGTTTTGAAAAATATTTATGTCAAGCCAAATAAAACCAAAACGATAACCGACCTCGATGTTTGTTTACTTTATGAAGGAGTACTAATAATATTTCAAATCAAATCTAAAAAATTAACTCAACTTTCAAAGCAAGGCAATTTGGCTCAAATTGAACTTGACTTTAAAAATGCAGTTACGGATGCATATGAGCAGGCCCACATCGCTATTGACCCAATTTTAAAAAACGAATGTATTCTAGTTGATAAAGAAAATCAAGTAATTGTAGAGACATCAAATATTACTAAAATTTACACCGTTTGTGTTTTATTGGATGACTACCCCCCATTAACCTCGCATACACTAATACTCAATGAAAAAAAGGATGTTACTCCAATTGCAATGAGTATTTTTGACCTTGAAATATGCATAGAGTATCTCCCCGAAATAGAATCGCTAATCGATTATATAAAAAAAAGGACTGAAAACTCAAAATATTATAGAGCCGAATCAGAGTTGTCATACTTGCAATATTATCTCCAAAATAAGCTAGAGCAAAAAGAAGATGCAGACGCAGTAATGTTGGACAATGGCTTTGCTCAACAATTTGACAAAAAATATTATATGAAACTTTTTGCCGAAAATGAAAGTAATTTACCTAATTATTTTCAAGGTATAGAAGGGAGTGATTTTTGTTTTTGCGGTAGTGGAAAAATATATAAGGACTGTTGCAAGACGAATAACAACTGGCACTGACACGGGTTTTGCATTAGTGGGCGGACAGTGCGAATAGAAACATTTGAGCAATTAATTAACTTTGGTGCTGGTAGACAGTTTTCGGCTTCAAAAGCCCACCAACGCAAAGCCAAAAAACCGTTAATACTCCTCAACCACTTTAGTTCCCATACCTTTTTTGTAGCGTATTAACAACACAATAGGCAAACATGCCAAAATGTACCAACTATTCCTTTTTTCTCACCAACTGAAAAAGAATTATCAATACCGAAGTGGTAAAAGTTAGGGTCATTAAAATACCCGAAAACATAACCACGTATTTAAACCAATACACACCGCTCCACATAATCCAAATACCACCAAAGGTTAAGAGGAGTGAAATAAAGGGTTCTACAATTAATATTTTTTTAAGTAACGGCGATAAGTTGGTTAACAACAATAAACCTCCAAATAAAAAGAAAATAACCGACATCGAAAGTACATGATTGTGAACCATAGCAATAATTTCTTTTTCGGATTTTTTAAATTTCATCACTTCCGATTGTTCATCGTCTTCATTCCCAATGTAATGTTCCTCAATACCATTAAAGGTGGAGTGGGTGTTTTCATTTACAAAAATTAACCCGGTATAAAATCCAAAACTTAAGGTAATTAAAAAGCAAAAAACAAGCATTTTTGCCGATTTTGATAATTTATTTAGTTGTCCTTCCAATTGCATTAGATTGCTCCTTTACTTTTTTGTTGATACATAAATTTACTCACCTCTTGAACATCAAAAGTGATTGAACGAGCAGAAATGGTTGCTCCTGAAATTCCTTGAATATCATCACCAAATTTCATTTCCTCTGCATTTTTTTTACCCACAAATTGTTTTAACCAACGGTTACTGGCTATTTCACCACCATAATCTTCGCGATACGCCAATACTTGAATGGTTTTTATACTTAAATCGGGGTTGTAAATAATCATGTAATCGAAAAAATCGACCCTACTTTTTGCACGGGAAAGGGCTAAAAAAGCAACCAGTTTATTGTTTACCAGCAATTTGTTTAATTGTAAATCGGCAGGCACGTTTTGTTGATTGGATAAAACAACAGGTTCTTTTATTACTACTTGATTTTCCCATAACGATTGAATGGTTTTGTCCATTTTTTTTATGGCACCCGAAGGTAAATCGGCACTTAAACATCCAAATCCAATAACAATGATGAGTACTATTTTTTTCATTTGCTGCGAAATTAAGAATACCTCACAAGAATTTCTCCTTGTGAGGTAAAACATTAACAAAAAACAATTATTTTTAAAACCATACGCCTAAACCAACGTTTATTTGATTGCCTGTATTTTCGCTTCCTCTTGTTTTAAAGAGTTGATAATCTGCTTTAAACACAGCTCCATTGGCAATGTGATAGGAGAAACCCATCGTTACATCTGTTCTTCCATAAGCATCTTTTCGAGTAGTACCTTTTTCAACAGAGTTGTGGGTGTCGTAATATTCGTATCGACCAAACAGAACAAATCGCTCCTTCGCTTCTTTGTTAAACAAACTAAGTACATCGTAACCAAGTTCTCCGTAGCCTCCAACCATTGATGAACCTAGGTCTTTTTTTGTAAAAGTATTGTACGCTTCGGTATTGGTAATTCCGGCATAAATTACTTGTCCACGAGCTTCGAAAGCTTTGTAGTTGTACCTGAAATCAAATCCAAACATGGCTATACCAACCACAGTAGAATCAGCAATTTTTAAGGCATCTGCATCACTGTTTAATACACCATTGTAAGCAGTGGTTTGAGTTTCGCCAAAATAACCAGAAGCACCAATTTTTAATCCGTTTATTCCATAAAAATCAATTTTTGTAGCAAGGTTTGGAGAGCTTATGGTTGATTCTAATCCTTTTTGACGACCACCTCTAAAACCATCCGAACCTTTAAGTTTACCATCTTTTCCATCATAACTTTTAAACCCGTTCACCACAAAAACTTGGTATTTTAACGATAATTTATCTAAGTTCCCGGTAAATCCTGCACCTACTTCACGCCAAGTGCTTGGAACAATTTTCCCATCAATATTTGGGCGTTCTACTCCGTTAAAGGTGGTTGGTTCATGGTATTCGTTAACTATACCCATCGGTATTAACATTAATCCACCCCTAATGTTAAACGCTTGGTTAATTCTGTAATTCACAAAAGCTTGTTCTACATAAACTTCACTTACATGCTCAAATTCTAGTTCTGTAACAAAGTGTACACGTTCGTTAAACTTGTAACCCATAAACATAACCATTCGGTGTACATCTAATGTGCCGTTCGACCGTGTACTATCATTAAATGGTTTGTTAAAATCAATTTGTCCATATCCACCAATGGTAATGGTTTTTCCACTGTTCCCCGCAATAATATTTTGAGCAGAGTTTAGCGGTGCATTTGTTGTGCTGTCTGTGCTTCTTACTTGGGCTGTTGTTAATTTAGCAACTGCTAGTACGGTTAAAACTAAAATTATTTTTTTCATTGATTAAGTTATTTAATGTTTCTTATTTTTATTTAGACTAAATCTAAATAACGATACAAAATAACACCCTAAAATAAAACTATACAATACCATAAAAAAGGTATTTTTATGTTTTATAAAAAATAATACATGGAAAATATATCAGTTAATGTTAAGGACACCATTGCAAGTGCAATTGAAACAATCTATACATCAATTATTGAATCTGATAAGCTGTGTGGTTATTTCACCACCAAGTCGAGCGGTAATTTAACCGAAGGAAAAACCATTACTTGGGAATTTGAAAATAATTATCAAACTGACATTCATCAAATTTTACTTCTCCCAAACAAACAAATTAATTTTAGTTGGGGCACAACAGGAAGTAATACCACTATTGAAATCAAATTGGATAAAATTAATGAGTCGCTTACTAAAATTGAAATTACCGAAAACTCTTATCCTTTTAATGAGAAAGGGGTAAAAACTGCATTAGGTCAAACTCAGGGTTGGACAGATTTTATTTGTTCCTTAAAAGCTTATTTGTACGCCAACATTAACTTAAGGAAAGGGAGATAATAACATATTAACTAACAAATCTTACTTTTTGAGAAGTAACAATTGGTATAAAAGGTACTAAAACTACAGGGGTTGAAATTATTATATTTCTCATGTTTTAAGACTTTTTTATTTATTACTTTTGACGAACTTATTTAAAAAATTAAAAATCTTTAATACATATTAACATGAAAAATATTTTCATCTTCATTTTTGTTGCGGTAATAGGTATCAATGTAAGCTCTCAAGTAATGACTCCTGAAATGCTGTTACAACTTAACAAAGTTTCGGCTATTGGTATTTCTAACGATGGTAAAGACGTTATTTATTCTACTTCTAAGTATGATGTTGCGACTAACTCAAAAACATCCAAAACGTTTAAAATTCCTGTAGTTGGTGGTGATGCAGTTGAAATTACTGACTTTTCAACGATGATTAAAGATAAAAATGTTTCTCCAACTGGAAAACACCAATTATTATCCAAAGATGTAAAAATTAAATCGGTGTTGGGTACCGATATTTATCCTGAAATTAAAAAATCGAACGTTTATATTTACGAAACCCTTAATTATCGTCATTGGGATACTTGGGAAGATGGTTTGTTTGGACATGTATTTATTAAAGATTTAACCTCTACTGAAGCAGAAGAATTGGATGTAATGGTAGGCGAACCTCACGATTGTCCTCAAAAACCTTTTGGTGGTGATGAAGATTTCATTTGGAACAATGATGGTTCGAAAGTAATTTATGTTACTAAAAAAGAATACGGAACAGCTTATGCCATTAGTACCAACACCGATTTATATGCTTACGACCTTGCAACTAAAACCACCACTAATTTAACTAGCGATAATAAAGGTTACGACGTTCAACCTTCATTTTCTAAAGAGGGTGTTTTAGCTTGGTTACAAATGGAGGAAGCTGGTTATGAGGCCGATAAAAATGACATCATTATTTTAAAAGAAGGTGTTAAAACCAACTTAACCAAAAATTGGGATGGTACGGTAGATAGTTATAAATGGAGCCAAACGGGTAAAGAAATTTACTTTAATGCACCAATCTCAGGAACCATTCAACTTTTTATGGTTACGCTACCTTTAAAAGGTTTACCTGTAATAAAACAAATTACTCAAGGTCAATTTGATGTAACTGGTATTGTAGGTCAATCGGGTAATACAGTTGTTGTAACCCGTACCGACATGAACCATGCTACTGAAATTTACACGGTTGATTTGAAAACTGGAAAAATGAGTCAGTTAACTCGTGCCAACGATGCAACTTATGCAAAAATTAAATTAAGTAAAGTGGTAAAAAGAATGATTCCTACCACCGATGGTAAAGAAATGCTTACTTGGGTGATTTACCCTCCCGACTTTGATTCAACAAAAAAATATCCTGCAATACTTTACTGTCAGGGTGGACCACAATCACCACTTTCACAGTTTTATTCTTCCCGTTGGAATTTTCAGTTAATGGCTGCCAATGGTTATATTGTTGTAGCACCTAATCGTAGAGGAATGCCCGGACATGGTGTAGCGTGGAACGAGCAAATTAGTGGCGACTGGGGTGGACAAAACATCAATGATTACCTATCGGCTATTGATGATGTATGTAAAGAAACTTATGTTGACAAAGATTTATTGGGATGTGTAGGAGCAAGTTATGGTGGTTACTCAGCGTATTTTTTAGCAGGTATTCACAACAACAGGTTTAAATCGTTTATATCACACGATGGAGTTTTTAATACCAAAAGTATGTATGGTAGCACAGAAGAATTGTTTTTTGTAAACAAAGATTTTGGAGGTCCTTATTGGAAAAATCCTGATTCAAAAATTTATAATGAGTTTAACCCAATTACATACGTAAACAATTGGAACACTCCTATTTTAATGATACAAGGTGGTAAAGATTACAGAATATCTACCGATCAGGCTTTAGAGGCTTTTCAAGCTGCTCAGTTAAAAGGTATTAAAAGTAAATTGTTATATTTTCCTGAAGAAAACCATTGGGTGTTAGATAACCAAAACGGGTTGGTTTGGCAAAATGAATTTTATAAATGGTTAAAAGAAACTATTGTAAAAACAAACGTTACCAATTGATAAAAAAATAAAATAAAAGGGTGGGCTTTTCGAAAGGAAAGCCCATTTTTTTTGACTATTTTCTGAAATTTTTCGTGTTTTCGTTTTTTTGTCAGTTCGAGTAGGCAATATGGAGTGTAAACGGAATATTGGCGTATCGAGAACACAAAAAAAACCTAAATTTGATTTGTTATGAAATTCCACCAATACTTTGTATATCTATTAAAATGTAATGATGGCAATTATTATACTGGAGTAACTAATGATGTGAGTCGTAGATTGGCAGAACATCAAAGCGGTGATGAACCTAAGTCATGTACTTTTAAGCGTAGACCAGTTAAATTGGTATTTTTTGCTGAGTTTTCGAGCATTGATTATGCTATTGAAAAAGAAAAGCAGATAAAAAAGTGGTCGAAAGCAAAGAAAGAAGCATTGATTGGAGGAAAATTTGAATTATTACCTGAATTGAGCAAAAAGAAATTTAAGAAATAAAAACCATCAACTTCTCGATACGCTACGCAAAAGCTACGCTATCGAAGTGACAGTTTTTTTTCGTGTTTTCGTTTTTTGTCCGTTCGAGTAGATTTAATGGAGTAATAACGAAATTAAACCGTAAAGTTTACATTGAATTTACCGAAATGAGAACTTCAAAATTGGAGTTAAAAACCATTTACTTCTCGATACGTTTTACAATCTGTTAGCTGATGGACGAAGTGGCAGTTTTTTGTGTTTTTGGTATGAGTTATTATTAATAGAAACTATTGTAAAAACAAACATTACCAATTAATGGAGTTCTTTCAATATTTCATTAACAGAAATAGTTGCACCTTCAACTACTATTTTACTTTTCAGGTAAAACGATTCCCGTTGGGTTAATAAATCGTCAACAAATTGTTTTAATTCTTCTGCATTTTTCCCTGCAATTAATGGTCGCTCTTGTTTTGCAGCTAACAAACGAGACGTTAAAATTCCAGCATTGTATTTTAAATAAATACTCGTGCCTGTTGAGTTGATAAATTCTATGTTGTTATTGAAACAAGGAGTTCCGCCTCCCAATGATAAAACAAAATCAGTTTTTATTAGCATCAAATCTTTTAAAACAGCTGTTTCTAAAGCTCTAAAATAATCTTCACCTTTATTTTTAAAAATTTCGGATATAGTACAATGTTCTTGTTCTTCAATCAATTGATCTAAATCTAAAAATTGGAGTTTTAATTTGTTAGCAAGTTTTTTTCCGAGTGTAGATTTTCCGCTACCCATAAAACCTACTAAAAATATTTTAGTTGTGTTATCCAATGTTTATTTTAATGGAGTATTTGGTTCTTTAGCCATGGTATTATACACCATTTTTGAAACAAACGACGGAAAAAATTTACTTAAAAACACGACTAACTTTCCTTGAGTTGTCAATACTACTTTTCGTTTTCTATTGATTACTCCTTTATAAATGTGTTCAGCCACTTCTTCAGCCGTCATCATTTTATCCTCTTCTCGTGGCGATTCACCTTGAGTATTTCCATTAGCAGACAACGCTGTATTTCGAATGTTTGAAGCCGTAAACCCCGGACAAGCAATCATAACGTGTAAACCTGTTTTTAAATTTTCCGTTCGTAAAGCTTCCAAAAAACCTTGCATGGCAAATTTTGATGCGGAATAACCTGTTCTTCCGGGTAAACCTACAAAACCAGCAATTGAAGAAATTCCAACTACCGAGCCTTTTGATTTTAATAAATAGGGTAGGGCGTATTTAGTACAATATAAAGTGCCATAAAAATTAATTTGCATCACTTGTTCAATCACACTAAGTTCTGTATCGTTTAATATGGCTCTCATCGAAATTCCTGCATTATTAATCAACACATCAACTTTACCATATTTGGCAATGGTTTCATCTATAACTCGTTTACAATCTTCTTTTACTGCCACATCGGATATTACAGGCAAAACTTCAATTCCTTTATTGGTTAACCATTTATAAGTTTCCAGTAAATTATTTTCGTTTCGTCCAGTAATGACAAGTTTAGCACCTTCGTTACCAAATTTTACAGCACAAGCTTTACCAATACCCGATGACGCTCCTGTTATGATGACTACTTTATTCTTCATGCACAAATTTTTAAGCCGCAATAATTATGCTCACTTTTGTAAGCAAAGATATACAAATGAAGATTATAGAAGTAACCAATAAGCAAACAACTAACGATTTTTTAAATTTGCCTTGGCTCATCTATAAAAATGACAAAAATTGGATTCCTCATTTAAAACAAGATATCGAAAAGATTTTTGACCGAAAACAGAATAAAGCACACGTTAACGGAAAAATAATTCGTTGGATATTAAAAGATAATAAAAATAAGACTATTGGTAGAATTGCCGCTTTTATCAATTATGAAATAGCCAATTCATACCAACAACCTACTGGAGGGCTTGGTATTTTTGAATGTATAAATGATAAAACATCTGCATTTTTATTGTTTGATACTGCTAAAGATTGGCTTCTCAAAAATGGAATGGAAGCGATGGATGGTCCCATAAATTTTGGTGAAAAAAATATGTTTTGGGGTTTATTAACCGAAAATTTTGTTGATTTGAGTAGTTATGGAATGAACTACAATCCACCATATTATAAAGCATTGTTCGAAGAATATGGGTTTCAAGTTTATTACAAACAGTTGATGTATAAACGAAAAATGGATACTCCATTAAATCAGACCTTTATTGATAAGTACGAACGCTTATTTTCAAGAAAAGAATACAGTATTAAAAATGTTCGGAAATTAAGTGTAAATCAAATTGCAGAAAATTTTAGGTTAGTATACAATGATGCTTGGGATGGGCACGACAATTTTAAAGATATGGATTTAAAAACTGCACAAGAAATTATGCAAACTTTAAAACCCATTTACGACAAAGATATCATGATTTTTGTGTATTATAAAAACACTCCAATAGCTTTCTTTATTAATATTCCAGAGCTAAATGAGTTGTTTAAACACGTTAATGGAAACCTAAATTGGTGGGGAAAACTAAAATTTTTGTACTATAAACTTACAACAACGCCAACCACAATGGTCGGAATTGTTTTTGGAGTGAGTCGTAAATTTCAAGGTAGGGGAATTGAAGCTGCTATGATAAAATGGAGTCAGGAACATATTGCTCCATTAAACAGGTATAATCAAATTGTTTTAACATGGATTGGTGATTTTAATCCAAAAATGTTGAAAGTAAGTGAGCATTTAGGAGCAAAAGTTTATCGAACTTACCATACTTATCGCTATTTATTTGATAGAAGTATAGTATTTGAACGTTGTCAAATTATGGAATAAGACTGTTAATCAAGCCCTTAAAATAAAAAAGGAAAAAAAGCCTTTATATGTTTTGCTAATTAGAATAAGGAAATTATATTTGCACTCCTTTTTTAGGAGACTTGGTAGCTCAGCTGGTAGAGCATTTCACTTTTAATGAAAGGGTCCTGGGTTCGAATCCCAGCCAGGTCACAACAAAAAAATCCTCAGTCGGTTGGCTGAGGATTTTTTTGTTTCTTTGTATAGTTTTTTTATGTCCAAGTGATGAAATTGGTAAACACGCCATCAACCCCCGTAATCGCTAAGCTGAAGTGTTGGCTTTTTAGCGTAAGGGCTTAGTGATAATTTATTCATAATTACAAATGTATTGTTTTTTCACGATCTAAGTAACCTCACCTCTCTGCTTACAAAAAAAACTTAGCTCGTACTTTTAAAGCTTAGGGCTTACATAGGGTCACGCTAGTGGAAAAAGGATGCTAAGGCTAAAAAGGTTATCGTAATAACTTTACCACAAATTACACTGCGTTAAACTTGCGTAGTTTAAAATAGATTCTTCACTTCGATTTTTTTCGAAAAATCATCGTTTAGAATGACAAATCAACTCTAAAAAAATAAATTGTTGTATTAAACTAGAATTTAAGGAAAAGTAACGCCACGATAATTACCAACGATAACAGGGCGAAGAGTTGAACCGAAATTGGCATTAATTACACTTATAAATTCGTTGGCTATCATGGCATTTCCTCTACTGTTGGTGTGTAAACCATCTAACGAATAGGCACCACCTTCGATAAATACTGCTGATAATGCAATACCATCATAAGTTACGCCTGCATTTAGCTTTTCCATAAAAGCATACATATCTACCACAGGATAACCGTAAGCAGCAGCAGAAGCATAAATTTGGGTATTTAATTGTTGTATATGGTTTTGTGCAATAATTACTTCGTCTTTATCCAATACTTGTTGATGGGGTAGAGGGTTGGACGAAGTTAATCCATCGCCTTTTGCAATTAAACTTGAAGCAGAAAGTAATATTAAATCTTCGGGTACAGCTTTACGGATAATAGTGGTATCAGCACCTTCTTTAATCCATACGTCTTTTTTTACTTTTTCTAAAGTAACAGTTGTAAATAGTGGGCTTTTGGTGAAATCGTGAATGTTTGCACACACCCCTTTTGCTCCCATTTTTTGAAATGCAGCTAAAATGGTGTCGTATTTTTCTCTAAACTCTAAAGGGTTGGTTTGTTCTGATGAACCACTCACCGCATCGCCACCACTTTTAGCCCAACTCATGGCATCGTTTACACCTAACCAATTGGTAAAAAAGGTTGCGTTACTTCTTTTTACATGGTCAATGTATTCTACACGAGTACTTATGTTTCCCCAATTTAAAAATCGTCCATAAGAGCTTATCGGTTGTCCACCAACACCATTCCATGCAAGTGCACCTTGCGAAACGTGGGTGGTTCCTAAATAGGTATGATATTCTAAGGCTTGTGTAAGGTTTTTAGAAACTACATTCCGAACATTTAAACCCCCAACCCCTAAGTTATTATAGGTTATAGTGGTATCTGCCCAGTAGTTATAACTAAGGTCATATTGTATGGCTTCAGGGTCGTTATCTGTAATGTCAGCATCAAAAATTTTAATTACTTCTATTTTTCCGTTTCTGTAAGCCAAATGCATGTATCCCGAACCAGTTCCAGAAACTAAAGGCTGAACAAACAGAGTCCCCATTTGCTTGGCTACAATGGCAGGAAATGAATTTTCTTGCTGACCATATTCGTTGTGTAAACCGCCATCTTGTAATCCTTGAGTGTATGAATCGCCTACGGATACAAATTTTGAGAAATTGGCACTTCCTGTAGAGGTTTCATATTCATCGAAATCTGTTTTTAAACAGGAATTTAAAAGGATAGAGACAGCAAAAATTGAAAGGTATTTTAATATTTGCATGAGAGAAATATAATTAATTAATTGATGGTGCAGTTTCTTTTGCTTTACAACTAAAATTGATGTTAACACCAATGCCGTAAACATTCACTTTTCTGTTATATTTTGCTGTAAAATTTGCAGCATCAAGGCTTGATTCACGTTGTGCACTTTGTCGGATGTATGACAAATCGATAGAAATAGTTTTGTTTATTTTATAACCTAATCCAGCGGTGTAGGCTAATTGTGTCATGTCGGGTAATTCAGGACTCAAATAACCTTCTTTAACAGGAGAATTATCATAATAAGCACCAATTTTGGCACTGTATTTTTGTTTATAGGTAAAATCCAATCCAAAACGGTGAGTGATTACATTTTGCCAATCTTTTGTAGTTTTAGAGTCGGGAGTGTCGTTGTTTGCAAAATCAAAATTTAAAGTATCATAACTCGACCAAGCGGTATAATTTAAATCGTAAGCAAATTCAATCGAATATTTTTCGTTTTTGGTATGTTTTACACTAAATCCAGCTGTAAAAACAGAAGGCAAAGTAATTTTTGAAACAAAAGTAGTTGAGGCTGGGAATTTCTCTTGTAAAGAAACTGGTATATCTGTAAACTTAACTTCACCATTAGGTAAATCAACAGCAATTTGTGAACGATAACTAACTCCCAACCTAAAATCGGTTTTTGAAGTTTCTTTGGTAATTGAATAGATGTTTGAGAATAAACCAATGTTATACCCAACTCCATTACCACTACCCTTTAAAGTAGCTTTACCTTCACTAGTTGTAGCTGAGCCAACAGGTACGGCTTTTTCGGTACTAAAACTTCCATAAGTATATACAAAACCTCCACCAACAAATAATTTGTCGTGAATTTTATACGACATGGTGGGTTGAAACATAAACGTTTTTAAAGAAATGTTTTGAATAATGTATCTTCCTTGCCAATCGTCTTCAAAAGAAGAAGTAGAACCAAATTGGTTGTTTACCAAAAAACCAAACTTCATTCTATCGTTAAGTTCTCCCGAATAATAAAAATGAAAAGGTGTAGCATTTGGTGATGTTTGATTAATATTAGCCGTTTCTGGGGTTTGAAGTGAAACTGAAGGGGTAACAAGATTAAAACCAGCAGTAAAATTATGTCCTGATAGATTGTTCATTCCAGCAGGATTAAAAAACACGGTACTTGCATCAGAACCAATTCCTGTAAATGCACCACCCATACCTACAGCTTTTATTCCTTGAAGGTTTAATTGAAAACCTCCTGCAAAAGTTAATACTGGGAAAAATGATAATGCTACTAAAACTATTTTTTTCATAACAGGTATTTGAAATTAGTCCCGTAAGTGGGGCTTACGGGACTAAATTTATAAATTTGATATTATTTGTTTACAATTATTCTTTTAGTAATTGTAGTATTGTTGTAATTGATTTGATAAAAATACATTCCATTAGAGAATTTTGAAGCATCTAATAGAAGTCTGTTTGTTCCTTTTTGTGCAGTTATGTTTTCTGAATAAATTAATTCACCTAAAACGTTTCTTACATCAACAGCAATTTTTCCAGCTGATGGAACAGAATACTCGATGATTGAATTTGAACTAAAAGGGTTTGGTGAATTTTGTTTTACAGAAAACTCAGTAGAAGATAATTCATCAATACCTACACCTGAAGGTAAAACTACAAGCGTATAATAATCTACATTAAATGGTTGAGAAGTTGGTACTCCAAATACAGTTGCCCAAGATAAACCTGATACTGTTAATGGATATGATCCAACTTGTCCAGCTGTAGCTGTACCTGTAATTATCATACAACTGCTTGTTCCGCCTAAAAATTTAAAATTTAATGCATTTTCATTCATTGATTTAACAGTAAAACCTGCAGGTAAGCCTGAAAAAACATCAACCACTACACTGTCAATTGGAATAACAGTACAAGGAGGAAATATTAATACAATACAAGTATCTACTGGAGTAACAGCAGTAACTGTTTCAGAATAAGGAACGCCAACGTATGCTGGAGCTATCCCTGTTGCACTATCTGGATATACACCTGGAGAAGTGTACATTGGATTTGGCGTGCAGTTTTGAGCAACTAATACATTAACAGTTATTAATGTAATTAAAGAAAGTAAGATTTTTTTCATAGGATTTGGTTTTAAGTTAAAGTTTAGTTAGATTTATTTTATTAATTAATGATACATTTTTTTCAAAAATAACAATTTTATTAAGGAAATGTAATTCCTCGATAATTACCTACTGCTACGGGTTGTAAATTGGAACCATAATAGTTGTTGATTACTCGAATAAATTCGTTAGCAATTACTGCATAACCCCTTCCATTAGGGTGAACGCCATCTAAAGAGAACACGCCACCTTCAATATACTTTGGGGTAAATTCAATTCCGTCGAAAGTTAATCCAGTGTTGGTTAAAGTTTTCATAAATTGATTCATATCGGCTAAAGCATACCCGTAAGAGTTGGTTAGTGTTCTTATGGCAGCATTAATTTCGTTGGTTCTATTTTGAAGAATAGCAATTTGATTTACATCTATAACAACGGTGTGGGGT
>CAYJMI010000026.1:0-9406 GCA_964371285.1 uncultured Vicingus sp.
CATTAATTCCGTTTGCCCCGGCAGGACCTACTTCGCCATCTTTGGCACAAGAGGTTAGAAACAGCCCTCCTGAAACTAAAAGAATGGATAATAATTTTAAGTTTTTCATAATTTTTTTGTTTTAGTTAATGATTATTTTATTTAGATTTTCCTTTGTTATCTCCGACAAAGGTGGTAAACTAATAAATTTTCATATATGTAAAAAATCAGTTAAGTAATTGTTATTTGGCAAGTACCTATATGATTATGCTCATACTATTAATTTAGTATAATTTAAACATATAAATCTACGCTGCTTCAGCTAATCTTACTAAAATTTAAAATAAGCAACGGAATTAGGAAATAACAAGAAAAAAAAATTAATTATTGAACTTTAAATCCGAAGTGTTAGGTTTTAAATTTGTACAAGTTCCTTATCTTTTATATACAGCAAATAGCTTTCAATATTAGTGTAGCCCATCTGCGAGAGTATAATTTTATAGTTTTCGAGCTGTTCAACGTGTTTTTTTTCTTTTTTACCCGTTTTGTAATCAACAATAATAGTGTCGTTTTTACGAATTATTACTCTGTCGGGCTGATACAATTCTCCCGTTGGAAGTAATATAGTGGTTTCCGTTTTTAGCTCATCAAAATTAGTAAAAAAGCCTGCAATTTTGGGTGTTTTTAGTAGTTGTTGTAATTCATTTAAAATTTCGGTTTTATTGTTTTCATCAATTAATCCTTTATTGATAAACTTGTTCATGGTAATTTCTACATTATCAACTCGTTTAATTTCCGAAAGTAATTGGTGAATTAAATTTCCGTAATCGGTATAATTTTCAGGGTTTTCGACATCCCAAAATTTAGGTGCTTGATAACTAATGGCAATTTTACTACGCCAAGGGTTATACACCACTTCTTTAATAACTTCGTTTTTGGTTTGTTGACTGTTGGTTGTTGACTGTTGACTGTTGACTACCTTAGACGAAAACAATCCAAATTTATATTCGCTATCGTTAATTTTTGATTCGGGCTGGGTTAAACAAAAATCTAAAAAGTAATTGTTGGTTTTACCAGTTGTTTTATCCACATCCAATTGATTTAATAAGTACAATCGGTCTTTGGGTCGGGTTAATGCCACGTAAAGCAAGTTAATTACATCCAACTTCGATTTATCGGTTTCGCTCTCGTAATCATCTTTTAAAACAGTTTCTAACAGCGATTTGTTTAAATTTAAGATAGCAACATCTAATCCTTTCACAATAGGTTCTTCCGTCCAAATATATTCTTCGTTGGTATTTTTACCAGTTGTTTTTACAAAAGGAAAAATCACCACGGGAAATTCCAATCCTTTCGATTTATGGATAGTCATTACCTGAACGGCATTGATACCTTGAGGAATAATTACCGAAAACTTGCTACTTTTTGAATCCCACCACTCCAAAAAATTAATAATGGAATTATCGTTTTTGGTTGCATATTCGTGTATTTTATCCAAGAAAAACTGAATAAAAATGTCGATTTCTTTCGACAAACTAAAATGCTCAATAAAATGTTCGGTTAACTCGTAAAGCGAATAAGTTGAAGCATTTGAAATGGATAATGATAAGTTGTGTAGCTTTAAATAATCGGCTAAATAATTCTGATTTTTATAAGTAAAATAATCAATGTTTTGTTCGCTATTAAAATGGGTATTGATTAAATAATTAATGGCGTACAAATGGTTGGTTGCATCTTTTGGATTAGCCATGTATTTGAACAAACTCAACAAAAATTTAACTTCGTTAGAATTGTTTAGCAACAAACTTTCTGAAGAAATAACCTGAATGTTGTTTTCCAACAAAAACGAAGCAACTTCCGAAGCATCATCATTTCGCCGGGTTAAAATTGCAATATCTTTGTACTGATAGCCATCTTGTAAAGCATTGTCAATAATTGTTTTTATTTCAGTAAAAGTAATTTCGTCATCCTCTTCCAAAAAAGATATAGAAACACCACCGCCTGTATTTTTGACATTAAAACCTTGGTTTAATGCTTTATAAATGTGACTAAATTTTTCGGAAAGATTACCGGAAACAAAATCGAAAAAACAGTTGTTAAAATCTACAATTTCTGCTTTAGAACGGTAGTTGTCGTTTAAACTTTTTTGTTCATGATTTCGAACCAATGTTGCTTCTCGTTCAAGCAACAACTTATTATTTTTGTGGTTGTAGATGTATGGCAAGTTAATAATTTGCTCCACTTCACCGCCTCTAAACCGATAAATGGCTTGTTTTGCATCACCAACTAACATGTTGTAATTATTGTTGCCCAATGCGTTTTCTATCAGTGGAATAATATTTTGCCATTGAATGGTTGAAGTATCTTGAAATTCATCTATCAAATAATGATGGTATTTTTCACCCAACCGTTCATAAATAAAAGGGATGGATTCGGTTAAAATGATTTTTGCAATTTGTTTGTTAAAATCCGATAGGTTTAAAATGTTGTTATCCGTTTTAAACTCTTGTATGGTTTTCTCAATTTCGTTAATTACTGCAATTTGATAGATATTTTTTAACAACAATCCTTTTAAAATGTACGAGCCATAATTTTTTTCTAAAAATGCTCTGGAAGTATTAAACCATTCTATTAGTTCACAAACATTGGCATCAATCAAATCTTTTTGCGAAGGTGGAGTTGCTTTGCTGTACCAATCCTTTTCACCAGAAATAATGGCTAAAAGTGAGTTACTTGGCGTTGGAAATTTCAATTCGAGCAATCCTTGCCAGTATTTATAGTAATAACCACTACTAAAACTTGTTGGTTCAATTCCTGTGTTTTGAATAAAATCCAATCCTTTTTTAGCAATTTCTTTGGTTTCTTTTTCAAATGAATTGATAGCAACAATCAAGTCTTTTTTTATTTGCTCGAAATCGTCAACGGTTAAGTTTCTAATTTTTTCTAAATGAGCTTCTCCCCCATCTTTCAGTATATTTTTGGCAAATTTTACGAGTTCAATTTCAATGTTCCAACTTTTTTCATCGTCGGCTTTTTGCTTGCTGTAATCAATTAAAAGTTTGGTGAGTTTATCATTTGTTCCAACTTCGGCAATGAGCATGTCCACCGAACTTTTTAACACTTCGTCTTCGTTGAGTTCTATACCAAAGTTTAACGGAAGTTTTAAATCTAACGCAAACGTGCGGATAATTTTTGTGGTAAACTTGTCGATGGTACTGATAGCAAAATCGTTGTAATTGTGCAAAATCGACCGCAGCACCAAACTACTACGCTCTTTAATTTCTTGTTCAGTAATTCCTAATCCACCTTCATTTATTGGTTTCAATAATGCCTCCAACAAATGTTTGGGAGTTCCAACCATTTCTATTTGACCAGATAAAGCTTGAAGTGCAGAAATTACCCGCTCTTTCATTTCTGAAGCAGCTTTATTGGTGAAGGTAATTGCTAAAATGCCTTTATAAGCATTAATGTTATTGGTTTTTAATGCAATTTTCAAATACTCTTTGACTAACGTAAAGGTTTTACCCGAACCTGCAGAAGAATTGTAAACGGTAAAATTAGCGGAGGTTGAGTTCAAAATTTCGATTATTTAGATATTCCAAAAATAGTTAAAACTATGTTCTTTTTTAATATCAAATCTTCAAGGTTTAAAAATTGCTCGCAAATTTCGCAGATACACGCAGAAAGAATTTGCGAAATCTGCGAGAAATAGCTTAACACATAGATTTTATGATTGCTAATTTTTCCTCCAACGATAAGTTTCCATCTATCCAATGAATCTTAAACCCATCTTTTTCCATTTTCCGAAACCAAGTACTTTGTCGTTTGGCAAACTGATGTATGGCGGTGTTTAATTTTTGATACATGTCGTTATAGTTCAACTCGTTTTGCAGGTATTGTGTGATGAGTTTGTATTCCAAACCATAAAATTTTAATTTTTCGGGGTCAACACCATTGGCAATGAGTTGTTTCACTTCATCAATCATCCCTTCATTTTCTAATCGGGTTTTTAGTCGCTGAGTAATTCGTTTTTTAATAATTTCACGGTCAAAATCAATTCCAAAAATAATGTGATTTATTTTAGGGAAATCTCTAATCAAAGCCTCGTTTTCGGTTTGAAATTTAGCTACTTCAATGGCTCGGATGATTCGTTTTTTGTAAATGCTGTCGGTAGTGTTGTGTGCAGTTTTATAATTTAAAAGCATTGTATTTAATTCATCTATACTTTTTTGTTCTAATTCATTGCGTAAATCGGTGTTTTCAGGCACTTCCAAAAAGTGATAACCTTTAACTACAGCATCAATGTACAAACCCGAACCACCACATAAAATGGGAGTTTTGTTACGTTGAATAATGTTTTCATAAACTTTTAAAAAATCTTTTTGATACTCAAACACGTTGTATTCGGTTCCAGCATCAACAATATCAATTAAATGATAAGGAATTTTTTTGCCATCTATTTCAAAATCAGCTAAATCTTTTCCTGTGCCAATGTCCATTCCCCGATACACCTGACGAGAATCTGCACTAATTACTTCTCCCAAAAGTTGGTTCGCCAAATTTGCTGCAAGAGTAGTTTTTCCCGTTGCAGTTGGTCCGAGTATAACGATGAGTAGATTTTTTATCAAGTTTTAACTATTTAATTTCCAAAAGTCAACATTTTTTTACCCAATTATGAGCAATAGCATTATAACCTTTGAGAAATATTTATACTTTTAGTGCATAAATTTACCTAACTTTAACAAACTTAATTCAAACCTTATTTGATGAAAACAAAAAATCTATTTATTCTAATTGTTCTTTTCGGAGCAATTATTTTTTCTTCCTGCTCAAAAAAAGAAGGTTGTACCGATCCATCAGCAGAAAATTATGACCCTAATGCAGAAAAAGATAACGGAACCTGTGTATATAAAACACCAACCCCACCAATTGCAACTTCTGGCAGTGTAACCTTTACTTTTGCCCATCATTTTGCGGGAACAACGGTAATAGACCATAATTTACATGCTCCTTCATTTAGTTATGTTAATGCAAATAACGATACACTTAGTATTTCAAAATTAAAATATTTGATTTCCGACATTCGTTTTTACAAATCAAACGGCGATAGTTTGGTTATTGAAGGTCATCATTTTGTTGATTTAACCGATGCAGCAACCTTAACTTATGCTCCAACTTTTGACTTACCTTTTGATACTTATACTGGCATTTCGTTCAATTTTGGTTTAGACAGTGTTGATAATATTACCAATGCATATCCTGATTTGAATTCATTATCATGGAACTGGCCTCCTGGTGGAGGTTATCATTTTATGCAAATGGAAGGTCATTTTATGTATCAAGGTAACGATTCGACTTATTTGTACCACATGGGAACTGCTTACAACATGATGACGAGTACTGGAGAACAAAACTATTTTAAAGCAGATTTGGGTGCAATAACGATAACTAACAATGCCACCATTCAAATTAAAATGGATATTTCGGAATGGTATAAAAATCCAATCAACTGGGATTTGAATCAATACCATAGTGATTTGATGATGAACTATACCGCTCAAAAATTAATGAATACTATTGGAAAAGATGTGTTTAGTATAGGTATGATTGTACAATAAGTGGTAATTTACTTTCAAAATATTTATCTTGAAACATTTTTTTAAAAATATAGGATTTCTTCTTATCATAATTTTTATTACATCTTGTGTTAAAGAGACTATAAAAGAAGATATTATTAATCCGATTGTACCAACACCCCCTACACCTTATGAGCTTATTATTCCTCAATTATTTGCTCAGTATATAAATCCACCCATAATACCAGCCAATAACCCTTTAACAGTACAAGGTATTGCTTTGGGCAGAAAATTGTTTTTCGATCCCATTTTATCAGGTAACGGAACACAAGCTTGTGCCAGTTGCCATAGTCCACAATCTTCTTTTTCTGACACCTCGGCTTTTAGTATTGGTATTGATGGTTTAGCTGGAGGAAGAAATGCTATGCCCATTTTTAACATGGCTTGGAATTGGAGCGAAAAATTCTTTTGGGATGGACGAGCTGGTAACATTGAAGCACAAGCTTTAGGTCCAGTGGTTAACCCTATTGAAATGCACAACACTTGGCAAAATGCAGTTGCTACTTTACAAAATCATTCCTCTTATCCTGATTTATTTAATGCTGCTTTTGGCACCAATATTATTGATTCCACATTAGTAGTTAAAGCCATTGCACAATTTGAGCGGACATTAATTTCGAGCAATTCTAGATTTGATAAATACCTGATGGGGCAAATTTCGCTAACACCTCAAGAATTAGATGGTTTTAATGCTTTTATGACAGAAAACAGAGGTGATTGTTTTCACTGCCATGGAAATGCTGCAAATCCATTATGGACAGATAATTTGTTTCACAACAATGGTTTAGATGCCACTTTTACAGATAATGGTTTAGGAGTAGTTACTGGAAATGCTGCCGATAATGGTAAGTTCAAAACTCCTTCACTGCGAAATTTAGCTTATACCGCACCCTATATGCACGACGGTAGATTCGCTACCTTGGATGAAGTTATCAACCATTACAGCGAAGGATTACAATATTCTCCAACCATTGACCCATTGTTAAAATACATTGGACAGGGAGGGGTTCAACTTACTGTGAGCGACAAGGCAGCTCTAAAAGCTTTTTTATTATCATTGTCTGACGATAGTTTTGTAAATAATCCTGATTTTCAGCAACCCTAATGAGTAGAAAAATAAAACTAATTTGGAATTTTAGCGGACCAGATGCAGAAGGAACTGCTAAACATCACGAAATACACATCAGGGAGTTTTTAGAAAAAAATAACTTTGCCGATTTGATTACGGGTGTTGATTATCACACCGAAATAGTATGGTCGGCTTATTTAATTGTAGCTGAAAAAGACATGATTTTATTCCGTGATGCGTTAAAACCGCACAAAGGAGAAGTTACTGAAGAATAACTAAGAATTGAAATTAATTTATTGCGTTATTGAAAATTTACCAGATACAGACTGTAAAGAATTATGAATAGTATAGAAAAATATACCTTTTTGAAATTCTCTAACAAGTAAATTAAATTTTGAAGTAGTTACTTGGTTTTTATAAACCAATTCGCCTTTAGAATCATAAATATTTAACTCATAAGGCAAAATATAACCTGTAGTTTCAAGGGTAAACTTGTCTGTTGCTGGATTTGGATAGGTCATTACATTTTTGTTAATAATGGGAACCAAATCTTTCTTGTTGCAAAAAATATTGTATAAAAATTTTGACGTTTTTTTTATAGTAAAACTATATTGGTTTTTATCAAAAAGATAACCTGCATGTTGAGTACTTTCAGGTAGAATGAAACTTTCGTTAATTACATTTTTATTAATTGCTTCACCTAGTAACATGCAACTACCATACTTTTTAAAATTAAAATTATACGTAATAGTTTGTTCGTTTCCACAAGGAACCAAAGGATCCAATTCATCGTGTGCACTAAAAAGTACAGGCTCTCCGCTACTTATCCATTTATTTTCCCATAAAGCACCAGAATAGTTTATCACACCTTTAATTGGAGGTCGGGTATAATTTGTGTTTGAGTGCTCAAAAATTTGATGTTTTTCAATTAAAAATAAAAGGTCATTGGAAATAATATCTGTTGAATCTAAATATGCTAAATGAAGAGCTGTAATTGCTCCTGCTGATACTCCTCCAACAAAAATATTTGCAGTATCAATTCCAAAATTATTTATCGAAATAGCATCATTTACTAAATATTCTAATGCAACCTTAGCATCACTTACAGCCATTATCATTCCCTCATTTATAATACTAGAATCTACAATAGGGATATCAATTAAACGATAATCAATTGATGCAGTTACATACCCTTTCTGTGTAAATTCTTCGCAGAGCGGAAATATCTCATTTTTATTTCCAGATACAAATCCACCTCCATGAATAAAAACAATTAACGGTCTTTCACTCAAACTGTCATTAAAAGGTCTATAAACATTTAAAGTTAATTCTGTTTCAACTCCTCCAATAGTAGTTGCTATCCGATAAGGAATATCAATCGTAGAATTTATAGAATTGAAAGATGAATTTAAAAATCTAGTACCGTAACAATCGTAACCTTGTCCTTTCAGCGAAACGAAAGAAAAAATAAAAATCCATATCAATGAAAAACGCATCATCACTAACAAAGTTAACAACTATTTTTAATTTAATGATAAACCGACTAATCTGAAATAATGTTCAATTTTTTATAGTAGAATAATTTTTTAATGTGCCCACGACTGGACTCGAACCAGCATACATTACGGAACCACCCCCTCAAGATGGCGTGTCTACCAATTTCACCACGTGGGCATTAAAAAACTTTACAAAAAAATAGTGAATTTTAGCCTTTAAATTAAGATTTATGTCAAAATTAGTCATTCCAAATTATTAAATTAAAATTTTGATGAAATTAAAAACCATTTCAACCACCCTGCTCCCGAAAAGCCCTCCTTGCGGTAAATAAAAAATAATATATTTGCTAGTATAATAGAAACTATAAATTTCATAATACTGATGAGCCCTATGCTCCCGCCCTGCCTTGTGATTTAAGCAAGAAATCATTTCACCAGAGAGCGGTGCTTATGGGATGACAATATAAGCTACTTATAGCGTAATAGGTCGAAATGATTAAAGAAAAAGCCGCTTTAAGCGGCTTTTTCTTTGGTGGCGGAGGGAGGGGGATTCGAACCCCCGGTACAGTTTCCCGTACGTCAGTTTAGCAAACTGGTGGTATAAGCCACTCACCCATCCCTCCTTTTTTTTAACGGACAGCAAAAATAACAATCAAATTCTAATGAGAAAATAAAACAAGCGTTTTTTTAGTGATTATTTTTATTTTACTTTTTAAAGTTTTTCAAACCTAGAATAACAAAAATTTAATTCACATCATACTTATCGATGTTGTTTTCTAAGTTAATGGTTTTATTCTCACCGTTTAACTCTCTAAATCGTTTTCTAGCATCAACGCCATAAATACTATCTTGGTAATCGAACAACAGTTTTTTGTAAAGTTCTTTAGCTTTTTCTTTATCGTTTTTATCGTTATCATAAATTAGGGCAAGGTTATATATGGCATCGTCACCCAATAAATCGGTAGGGTAATTTTTTATAATTTCGTTAAGGTTCTCCATAGCCAAATCCACCTTACGATTTTTGTAATTAATTTTAAATCGTTTGTATAAAATATCATCATTAATGCCATGATAGGAAAATTCTTTTTGAAGTGAATCAAGTAGAATCAATGCCTCTTCGTTTTTATTCTGGTAGCTCAATAAATCTGCTTTAGCAAAAAGCAACAATGGGGCTTCGTTGGTGTCTATTCCAATGTTATCGGTAATTAGCAGCGAAAGTTCCATGG
>CAYJMI010000026.1:9416-28781 GCA_964371285.1 uncultured Vicingus sp.
TTAGTTTTGAGGTAGAAGCTTTTAATACATCCAACTGAGCTTTCGACCAAGCAAAATCTCCCGTATAAAACGAAATTTTAGCATTTTTAAATTTTGCTATTTCACCCAATTGGTCGTATTTGTAAGTTTTTTCAACTTGAGAGTAGAGTAAGGAGGCTTCCCATATTTCGTTGGTAAACAAATACACATCGGCCAATTCTATTTTTGTTTGAGCAATTTCATGAGCTTTAATTCCGGGCATTTCCAGCACTTCGTTTAACAAAACGATGGCTTTGTCGGGTTGGTGTAAGTAAAACGTTTGTAAATTAGCCAAACCTCTAATTAATGGACTTGTAGCAGCAGTTTTTCCCAATTCACTTAATGTAGAAAGATAATTGCGTTCCAATTCAGCCAAATCGTTTGTTGTGTAATTGTTTGATGAGGTTATTTTTTTGGTATAAACATTAACCAGCTCCATTTTTGCACTCACATAATAATAACTTTCATTTCCTTTGCCAATTACGTATTGGTAACATTTTATGGCAGTTTCGTAATCTTTGTTTTCTACACTCAAAGTACCTAATGCAATGATGCGATCTCCAAATTCTTTAAACCGTTTATCTAAAGCTTTGGCTTGAACAAAAGCACCTAGAAAATTATTTTCCTGAATATACACCCAAATCAACATTTCAGAAAACACTCGGTTATCAGGTTGCTTTTGAACATATTCCAACAACAGCTTTTTTAAAACAGCTTTTTTATCGCCTTTGTCATCATCGTATAAGTTATTTTGTAAAGCATTTTGCACACTTTGGATATAAGCTTCCTGAACTTCAAGAATATCCAAGTATTCTCGTACCATATTTTCGGTTTTACCAAGAGAATTATACAATTGAGCCAAATCGAAATTGAAAGGAAAAACATCTTTCAATAATTTCCGACCTTGCAAGTAAGTTTGTATGGCATATTCGGTTTCTTTTCTAAATTGAAAAGCTTGTGCTAAATTAATGACTTGTTGTTGGTTTGGACTTAATTGTTTAATGGTTTTTTCACTTAATTGTTTGGCTTCGCTTTCTTTTCCAGATACTTTATAAACATAAGCTAAATCAACATGATAACTAAGTTCGTTAGGGTTGTTTTTTTGTTGACGTTTAATTAATTTTTCGGCGTTTTTAAATTCTTTTAATTCGACAAAACAATCTAAAAGTTTTAAGTAATAGGGCTGTGAAGGATATTTATCCAACAATTTTTCAAAATACACAGCAGCTTTATCAAACTCTTTGTTGGAGAAATATTGGTTGGCTAATTCTTCATCGGTATTAGTTTGAGCAAAAACAGTGGTGTTTGATAATGAAATTATCAAGAGAGTAATAAATATGTAAAATGCTCTTTTCAACTGATTATTCGTTAACGGTTGCGTTGTTTTTTAATTGCTTAAAGTGTAATACAATCGAATCAATTACTGGATATTGGTTTTTTGTTTTTTCTAATAATGAATTTAACTCCATATAATTTGAATCTAAAATTTGGTTTAAGTTAAGCAAAAATTGTTGTTCTTCATTTATTACATCATTCAATTTCACCCTTTCAAATAATCCGTTGCTTACATCTTGTTTCAAGTTATTTAATTGAGTTTTAGAATGGACTATTTCTGAAGCAAGGTTGTTATAATTGATAGCGGCAAAGTTCAGTTGAGAAAGGTTTGGGTATGCATCTTGTATTTTTCTAACCGTTTCGTTGTCGAGTGTATCAGTAATTAGGTGAAATTCTCTTAAATCAGCTTGAACTTTAGAATGAACCGAAAACAAGTCTATGGAATCAATGTTTTTAAATCTGTTTTCGATTTCTTGAAGTTGAAGCATCAATTCGTCTATTCGTTTTTTTTCCTTTTCTCGGTTTTCTCCGCAGGAAAAAATAACCAAAGCAACAAAGATTAAAACGGACGATTGAAGATTCATGGCTAGCTTATAAAATCAAATTTGGTATAAGGAACCAAACATTTCGGAATTTTTATTCCGTTTTCGGTTTGGTTGTTTTCTAAAATAGACGCTAAAATACGAGGTAAAGCCAAAGCACTTCCATTTAAGGTATGAACCAACTGCATTTTTCCGTCAGCATCTTTGTATCTGCATTTTAAACGATTTGCCTGAAAGGTTTCGAAATTTGAAATTGAACTTACCTCTAACCATTTTACTTGAGCTGCTGAAAACACTTCCATGTCGTAGGTTAAGGCAGAGGTAAAACCCATATCACCACCACACAAACGTAAAATTCGGTAAGGAAGTTCTAATTTATTCAGCAAATCTTTTACGTGTTCAACCATATCATCCAACGTTTGGTACGATTTATCGGGATGTTGAATTTGAACTATCTCCACTTTATCAAATTGGTGAAGTCTATTCAACCCACGGACATCTTTACCGTATGATCCGGCCTCTCTTCTGAAACAAGGTGTGTAGCCAACATTTTTAATCGGAAAATCGCTTTCTTTTAAAATCACATCACGATAAATGTTGGTAATAGGCACTTCTGCTGTTGGAATCATGTACAAATCATCAGCAGGCATGTAATACATTTGTCCTTCTTTGTCGGGTAACTGACCCGTTCCATAACCGGAAGCTTCGTTTACCATTAAAGGAGGCATAATTTCTTGGTAACCAGCAGCAATAGCTTCATCCAAAAAAAAGGTGATTAAAGCACGTTGCAATTGAGCTCCTTTTCCTTTGTAAATAGGGAAACCTGCACCAGTAATTTTTACGCCCAATTCAAAATCTATGAGGTCGTATTTTTTGGCTAATTCCCAGTGAGGTAAAGCATTTTTTGGTAAAGTTGGAATAGCGTTATTTTCATAAACATTTAAGTTATCTTCGGCAGATTTACCATTTGGAACTATTTCGTTAGGTAAGTTTGGAAGTGTATATAACAATTTTTGTAAGTCAACATTAATCGTATTTTGTGCTTCTTTAAGTGTGTTGGATAATTCTTTTATTTGAGCAGTTCTTTCTTTTAGATTATTCGCTTCTACAGTTTTTCCGCCTTTAAATAAATCACCAATCTGTTTGGCTAATTGGTTACTTTCGGCTAACAATCCATCTAAATCTTGTTGAGTTTTTTTACGTTTATCATCCAACTCAATAATATTATTTACAGTTGTTGTTGCATCAATGTTTCTTTTTTTTAAACGTTCGATAACAAGGTTGGTGTTTTCTCTGATAAATGCTGTTTGTAACATGTTATGTTTAAAGTTTGATGTTTAAGGTTTGAACAAAAATAATAAAACTAATCCGTCAGTTGACGGATAATAAACAAAAAACTCCTGTATCTATAAGTTTACAGATACAGGAGTTGACCCCGATAGCTATCGGGATTAATATATAAACTTATGCTTCGGTAATAGGGTCTACAGAAACGTATGATTTATTGTCTTTCTTTTTACGGAAAGAAACAACTCCATCAACCAAAGCAAATAAAGTATGGTCTTTACCAATACCTACATTTACACCTGGGTGGTGTTTAGTTCCTCTTTGACGGATAATAATGTTACCTGCAATTGCAGCTTGTCCGCCATAAATTTTAACACCTAAACGTTTGCTTTCAGATTCTCTTCCGTTTTTCGAGCTACCAGCTCCTTTCTTATGTGCCATATTATTTTAGTTTGAGGTTTGAAGTTTAAAGTTTGATGTTTTGGTTTAACCTTGAACATCAAACTTCGAACATTGAACCAATTAGTTATTCTTCAGTTTTAGTTACTTTTTTAGCTTTTGGAGCTGCTGCTTTTGGTTTTTCAGCTTTTGGAGTTGCTGCTTTTTTTACAGGAGCTTCTTCTGTAGTTTCGGCTTTGGCTTCAGTTTTTTTAGCTGCACCTTTCTCAGAAATTCCCTCAATCAAAATTTGGGTTAAATACTGACGGTGACCATTTTCTTTCTGGTAACCTTTTCTTCTTTTCTTTTTAAAGACGAGAACTTTGTCTCCTTTAAGGTGTTCCAGTACCTTTGCAGATACACTAGCACCTGTTACAACCGGGGCGCCTACGTTCACTTTGCCATCGTTATCAATTAAAAGAACTTTGTCGAAACTAATTTTAGCTCCTTCATTGTCTTGTAAACGATGTACATACAGACGTTGGTCTTTTACAACTTTAAATTGTTGCCCTGCTATTTCAACTATTGCGTACATTTTTTTATAATTTATTAATTTTTAAAGGCTGCAAACTTACCATATTTTTTTGAGAATATAACTTTCTAGTTTAATTTATTTTAAAACCAAATTAATCATTAGGAGGATTGAAAATCCGAACTATATGATTTAGTTGGGTTTAACCCCGACCTAGAATTTGTAATCAATGAATGTAATTCATTGATTACAAATTGTTTGTCGATTCAGCATTTTCTAATGCTGAATTTGGGTTAAAAAGTAAAACTCATACCAAAGCTAGGAAGCAAGGGTAATTGATAAACTTTATCTCCAGTAACTCTATTCAAGTAAAAAATATTTTCTCTGTTGTAAGCATTGGTAACACTTGCACTCAATTCTAGCTCGGTGTTTTTACCCAATACAAACGTTTTTTTTAAGGTTAAATCTAAACGGTGGTAATAAGGTAACCGACCTTTGTTAAATTCGGCATAAGCAATTTCTAAATTTCCGTTAGCTGTTGTTGGACTTTGGTCAATAGAACTAAAGTTTAAACTTTCATAAAACCCTTGTGTTTGCGTAAATGGGAAGCCTGAACCAAAATTCCATCGTGCATTAAACTCCCAATTTAAGTTTTTACCAAAAATATAAGCTGTTACTAAATTTACGTTATGTCTTCTGTCAAATACAGGGTTGTATTCTATAATACCATCCCAACGATTAACTTTACTTAATGAATAAATAGCCCAAACATTTAAATGTGTAGAGGTATATTTTAAACTAAAATCAAGACCATAAGCATTTCCAGTTTCAACGATATAATCTTTTTTAAGTACATCTGGCTCGTTAGAAAATTCGTCGTTGTCAGGGTAAATTTTATTTCTATTCGTATTCGTTAATTGAGTAAAACCTTTGTAGTACGCTTCGGTATTTAATGAGATTGAACGATTTAAGTCAAATTCAAAACCAAAAATAGCGTGTCTAGCTTTTTGAAGTTTAGAAGTAACTTCCTGTACGTTTCCATCTTGGTCGGTAAAGTTTTCTTGTAAATTATCTGGTCCAGAAATAAAACCATAAAATAAATTCACAATGTCTCTATCAGAATTAGCACTAATTAAGTTTTGAGAATATAAACCTCCGGCTACTTTAACTCTCCACCAATTGGTAAGGTTGTATTTAATCCCTAAACGTGGTTCAGGTGAAGTTTCTGATAGTGAAGCATAATATTGAATTCTTAAGCTTGGTTCTAAAACTAATTTTTTAATATTCCATCTAAACAATAAGAAACCACCAAGTTCGGTAGTACTTTGTAGTTGTTTAATAATTAAATCTACCGAATTGGTAAATTCATAATTGGTGCTTAAACCTAACACATCAAAACCATATTTGAACTCGTTATCGCCAGAAAAAGTAGTAAAAGTCATGCCTCCATTAAAACCTCCAACATTACTGGTTCTTGGTTTTCCGTCGGCTTCAAGCATATCTATTTTATATTTCGAATAAGCAAAAACACCTTCAATTAATGTTTTTGAGGAACCTGGAATTAACACAAAGTTGGCTCCACCACCATACGAATCCCAAGCAATTTTAGAGGCATCAGAGAAATTGACTCTATCTTGAAAATTGAAACCAAATAAATTGAATTTACTTCCGTTTTCACCATTAAATGAAACTTTACCATACAAATCGGTAAAACCATAAGGAAGTCCGGTGGTATCAATTCCTCTGGCATTTTCAGATTTTAATTCTTTAAAATAAGATTTGTAAATTTTTGATGATTGTTCTAAGTAGGAATGTTTTGCCGAAATCACAAAAGAACTACTTCCTCCACCAACTTCTTTTGCTTTTTTCATGGGTCCTTCCAATAAAATTTTTCCACCAAATGAACTGGCAGAAAGTTTACCACTTAATCGTTTTTTATTACCATCACGAGTAGTTATATCCATAATTGAAGAAACCCTACCACCATATTGAGCACTAAAACCACCTGTATAAACATCGGCATTACGCATTAAATCAGTATCAAAAACTGAAAATAAACCAATAGAATGGAAAGGATTGTAAATTATCATACCATCTAAAAGTACTTTGTTTTGAACAGGCGAACCTCCTCTAATATAAAGCTGACCACCTTGGTCACCTGTAAAAGTAACTCCCGGTAGAACTTGTAAATACTGTGCTAAATCTGGATCACCGCCAATAGATGGCATGGATTGAATTTCTTTGGGAGTAACTTTTGTAACCGACATTTTTACTTCTGTTTTTGTTTCAGATTTTTCGGCAGAGATATTAAAAGTTGCCATTTGAATCATGGTTTCTTTTATAAAAAGTTTTTGATTTATAATTTCATTTCCTTTAATATTAATAGCTACTTGTGCCGTATCAAAACCTATGGAAGAAACCATTAAAGTATAACTTCCTGCCGGAATTTTAGTGATAGAATAAAATCCGTTTACATCGGTTGCCGAACCCAAAGTAGTACCTTTAAAATAAACATTGGTAAAAATTACTGGTTCGCCTGTTTTTTCATCATAAACAAACCCACGAACAGTTCCTTGAGCGAATATGTTGGAAGTAATTACTATAAGTAGAATTACTAAAAGAATTTTATTCAATTTCATTATTGATTTTTTAAAAACGTAAAAGTATTAATTCAAATTAACACGGCAACAAAAATAACTACTTAGAATTATATTTTACTAACCGTTTATCATTAATTAAAACCTTTAATGAAATGGTGCTTACATTTAAAAGGTTTAATTTCGTTTCAAATAATAATCTGGTTTAATTGAAGTATATAATTGATTGGTTAGAACGACATTTCTTAGCTTGTCCTTACAAAAAATATTTTGATATAGATTGTATGGGCTGCGGAATGCAACGTGCGTTTATTGCTTTACTTAAAGGTGATTTTATAGAAAGTTTTTACCTGTATCCAGCTTTGATACCAATATTAGTAATGGTTTTGTTTTTGCCAATCCATATTATATTCAAATTTAAAAATGGAGCTAGTTTATTAAAATACTTGTTTATTTTTAATATTAGTGTTGTTGTAATAAGTTACCTTATTAAAATATTTTTATGAAATAAGCCATGAGCAAAATACTCAAAAACACCGATGAATATTTCAAATGGCGATTCCTCCCGATAGCTATCGGGAGACCGCTTTAATAAAATAAATAACTACAGATGAAAATTTTAACCGCACAACAAATAAAACAAGCCGACGAGTTTACCATTAAAAACGAACCCATTTCTTCCATAAATTTAATGGAACGGGCTGCTACAAAATGTGTTGAATGGCTTAAAAACAAATACAATTCAGAGAAGTCTTTTGCAATTTTTTGTGGAGTAGGTAACAATGGTGGCGATGGATTGGTTATAGCTCGTTTATTGGCTGAGAAAAAGTATGATGTAAAAGTTTTTGTGGTGGAATTTTCAAAAAACTATTCGCCCGATTTTATAATAAATTTAGAAAAACTTAAAAAAACTGGTATTGAGTTAGTTATCTTGTCTGAAAAAGATGTTCACTTTAAAATAGCTCCTGATTCCATAATAATTGATGCCATTTTTGGTTCTGGACTAAATAAACCTATCGACGGTTTTGTTGCAAAAATTATTCATCAGATGAATTCACACGAAATAATTTCAATAGATATTCCTTCTGGTCTTTTTTGTGAAGACAACCAAAATAATAACCTTAAAAATATTGTAAATGCTAATTACACATTAACTTTTGAGCAACCTAAATTAGCCATGATGTTTCCGCAAAACAGTTTTTTTTGTGGAGAATGTATCGTTTTACCTATTGGTTTACATCCCGATTTTTTTAAAACACTTGGAACACCCTATTTTTATACTACCAAACAAGATGTAAAAGGATTGGTGTTGCCTCGCCAAAAGTTCTCTCACAAAGGAATTTATGGTCATGCTTTATTAATGGTAGGAAGTTATGGTAAAATGGGGGCAGCAATTTTATCCTCTAAAGCTTGTCTTCGCTCTGGTGTTGGACTTTTAACTGTTTATGTGCCAAAAGAAGGTATGCAAATTATTCAGACAACAGTACCAGAAGCCATGTGTTCAACCAGTAATGAACAAAAATTTATTGCTGATGTTCCTGAGTTAGGTGCTTATGATGCTATTGGAGTAGGTTCAGGAGTAGGGATGGAAAAACAAACCCAAAATGCACTTAAATTATTAATTCAAAATGTAGATTTTCCTATAGTGCTAGATGCTGATGCACTAAACATTTTATCAGAAAACAAAACGTGGCTTGCTTTTTTGCCTAATTCAAGCATTTTAACTCCTCACCCCAAAGAGTTTGAACGTTTAGTGGGCAAGTGGAGCAATGATGAGGAAAGGTTGAAATTACAAATTGATTTTTCTGCAAAAAACGATGTAATTGTAGTTTTAAAAGGTGCTTATACTTCCATATCAACTCCTTTAGGGAAAGTGTATTTTAACAGTTCTGGTAACCCTGGAATGGCTACTGCTGGTGCAGGAGATGTGTTGACAGGTATAATAACCTCGTTGTTAGCTCAAGGCTATTTACCTGAAAACGCTGCAATTTTAGGAGTTTATTTACATGGCGTGGCTGGTGATGTTGCTGTTGAAAACATAGGCGAAGAAGCTTTAATTGCTTCTGATATTATTAATGCCATTGCGGATGCCTTTGGTTGGATTAAAATTTAATACTAAAAAAAAACTATTTTTTAAATTCTTAATTTATTACATTTGCTCTCTTTAAAATTAAAATATGAATTTAAAATCTATTATTTCTATTACTGGTAAACCAGGTTTGTACAAAATTGTATCACAAACAAAATCCGGTTTTATTGTTGAATCGTTAGCTGAAGGAAAAAAATTACCTGTTTATTCTACGGATAAAGTTAGTGCTTTGGAAGACATTTGTATTTATACTACCACCGAAGACATGCCTATTATTGAAGTATATACTAAAGTGTATGATACTACTAAAGGTGCAGCAGCCATAGATCACAATGCAAAACCAGAAGAATTAAGAGCTTATTTAGCTAAAATAGTTCCTGAATTTGATCAAGAGAGGGTTTATAATTCGGATTTAAAAAAATTATTTTTATGGTTTAATATTTTGGTTAAATCAGAGTTTTTTAAACAACAAGAAGCTGAAGCCAAAAAAGCAGAAAAAAATGTTGACAAAAAAGTTGCTGATAAAAAAGTAACTGCTAAAAAACCGACAACAGCAAAACCTATTGTAGCTAAAAAACCTAGTGCTGCAAAAACTCCAATTAAAAAAGCCGCTGGTTCTAAGAAAAACGGATAAATAAACTAACTTTTTATAACAAGCTGAACAAATAAGGTGATTACCGATGTTGTTCAGCTTTTTTTTTGTAGTGGGTTTTTAATTGTAAAAAACAATGTTGATAGTGTTTTCACAACTCACCAAACTCAGGAATATCCTCTAAAAAATGATACGAGTTGTTTTCAAAATCAATTTGGCAACAGTAGTGGCTCATGCCATTGGTTACCATTAAATAAGGTACTTTAAACGTTAAGTTGTAACGAGAAATTTGGTCGAAAGTATCTTGGCTAATTTTTACGGTTGGAGCTTTACATTCTATCAGCAAAATAGGATTGGAGCCTTTGTAAATTAATACATCTGCACGTTTGCTAAGTTCGTTGAGTTTTAATCCTTTTTCAATAACAATTAACGACGCTGGGTATTTTTTTTCGTCGATTAAATATTTTACAAAATTTTGCCGAACCCATTCTTCAGGGGTTAATCGCAAAAATTTTTTACGAATATCGTCGAAAATAAAATGGTTACCGTTTTCTTCTTTTAAAGTGATGTTGTAAAACGGTAAGTTGAGTTGAAACATGTTATAAAGATACTTCTGCTTTGATGTGTGGATGCGGTTCGTAATTGGTTAATTCGAAATCTTCGAACTTAAAGTCGAAAATACTTCTAATGGCAGGGTTAATTTTCATGATTGGCAGTTTTTTTGGTGTTCGAGTCAGTTGTAGTTTTGCTTGTTCAATGTGGTTGTTGTACAAATGTACATCGCCAAAGGTGTGAATAAAATCACCGGGTTTTAAATTACAAACTTGAGCCACCATTAAGGTAAATAGGGCATACGAAGCAATGTTAAAAGGAACTCCCAAAAAAGTATCGGCACTTCGTTGATACAATTGACACGAAAGTTTACCATCGGTAACATAAAACTGAAAAAATGCGTGGCATGGTGGAAGTGCAGCCTTGTTGTTCGCTACATTTTCGGCAAACGACACTTTGGTGTTGGGCATTACACTTGGGTTCCATGCCGAAACCATTAATCTTCGGCTGTTTGGATTGGTTTTAATTTCGTTAATTAAATCAGTTATCTGGTCAATCCCTTCGCTGTTCCAGTTTCTCCACTGATGACCATAAACAGGACCTAGTTCGCCTTTTTCGTTAGCCCATCCATCCCAAATCTTTACACCATTTTCTTGCAAATAATTAATGTTGGTATCGCCACTAATAAACCAAAGTAACTCATGTATAATGGATTTTAAGTGTAATTTTTTGGTGGTTAAACAAGGAAAGCCTTCGCTTAAATCGAAACGCATTTGATAACCAAAACAACTGATGGTTCCTGTTCCAGTACGGTCCCCTTTTTGAGTTCCGTTGACTAAAACGTGGGTTAGTAAATCTAAATATTGTTGCATGGATTTTTTATAATTTGTTAGTTCAAAATTCGTTGAAAAAGATTTAATTGTAGCACCATGTTAATAATGTTTAATAACTTGTTTTACTTTTACAACATGTTACTATTATAGTGTTGTGATTTTTTGACGACATTGTATTTATCAAGTGGCCTATTAAAAAAAAATTGACACTAATTACACGAATTAATACCGTCAAAGACGGTAGGTATTTATGAAATAAACTTACATAGAAGATATGGAATAAGTGTTAATTCGTGAAATTCGTGTCAAAATAGTAGCTAAGTAGTACACCAGAAAAATTTTAAATCAATGAAAATTAAAACATCACATCTAATTTTTGCTCAAGGAATTTTATTGGTGGCGTTCTTATTTTTAACCGCTTGGTTTAACCGATTTTCAGCCGATGATTATCTTTTTATTGGTGAATTAAGGAATTTTTCATTTGCTGAGATTTATCAAAAACTCTATTTAACATGGAATGGCAGATGGACGTACAATTTCGCTATCCTATTTTTTATGAAATTTAGTGAGTATAAATACTTTTTAGTTGCTTTTAATGGATTAAGTTTTTTGCTGTTATTTTATAGTATTTATTTGGTTTTAACTATTTTAAATAAAAAATATGAGACAATCCCGAAAGCTTTCGGGACAAAAACTATACTTTTATATACGCTTGTTTTTATTGGTGTATTTTTCTTTTTTACTCACTTCACTGGTCAATCGTGGTTTTGGATTTCAGCTTCTTTAGCTTATTTGTGGAGCTGTATTTTCTTTTTATTTGGGCTGAGTAGCTGGTTAAAACCAATACATCGTTTTTTCGATTATTTGGTAATTATTATTTGTTGTTTGTACATTGGTGGTTCAAATGAAGTATTGGCTTTACTTACTATTTTATTTCTTTTTGTTTCTTTCTTTTTTAAAGGAAATACTCTTCTTAAAGCGGTAACTTTAACAGTTATGTTAGGTTCCATTGGTATAAATTATTTTAGTGTAGGTACAACTTTCAGGAACAACCTTACACCTAATTTGCCTTTTGTTGATTTGGTTTTATATGTTGGTTATGGAACAGTAAAATATGTTTTCATCGATTTTTACAAAACCATTTTACCAGCCATCTTTTTTGGATTTCCATTTTTTATTCTGGGAACAAAATCAAGCGTTCAACTTTATAAAAATTTTAATGTTAAAACGGAACTTTTTAAAACATTAGTTTTTATGTTTTTGATAGTAATTATCAATCAGTTTATTGTTATTTATTCACTTGGTGGATTAGCTCCTGAGCGTTCAACCATTACTTCATCGTTGTTTGGCTCTTTTGCAATAGTTCGATTTATGTTTTTGTATGGAAATCATTTAAAACAAGTAAAAATAAATTTTAAACCAGTTTTGTTAATTGTTGTAGTGTTAATGCTAGTTTTCAATGGAGTATTTTATGTTATTCATAAAAATTATAGCCAATCTGTTGATGAAAGAACTACGATAATTTTATCTACCCACAAAAACGAACCCATCCGATTAAAAAAACTAAACTATGCTGGATATTTGAATAGTGCAGAAATTACAGCCGATTCCACAAATTTTTTGAACCAACATTTAAAATATGGTTTGGGAATTGACCAGCAAATTATTTTAAATGAAAACTAATCCTGAATTAAGATAAAGTCTTTTTTGATAAGGCTTCTATAATCGCTTTTTCCTAAAACCTCTATATTTTCGCTATGCAATTTAAAACCAGGAACTTCCACGAGTAGGTTGAATCTGCCTTGAGGTAAAATAATAATGTATCTTCCAGTAATAGGATTGGTTAAATAGCTACCGTAAAGTTCGTCGGTTTGTAAATCTAACACAGAAATAAAAACATCTTTAATAATATTAGCAGTGTCTTGAGTAGAAACAAAACCTTTAATTACGGTATATTCAGGCTCAACCTCATTAAAAGTAACGGAGTAAATATCGTAATCACCTAAACCTTCAGCTCTTAAAGCAGAAAGGTATCCTGTTCTACCGTTTTCAGATTCTCTAAAATTGGTATTATCTTCGGGAGTGTTTATTGGAAAACCAATATTTTTAACATCGCTCCAAATGCGTTTTACAGAATCCCAGGTGGCTTTAAAAATATCGTACCCTCCCATGCTGGTATGCCCTTTTGAGCTAAAGTACAATGATCTTCCATCAGCTGTAATGTTTGGAAAATCTTCATCAAAAGGAGTGTTGATAGACGGTCCTAAATTTTGAGCTGGAGCCCATTCTCCGTTAGGTAATTTAAGCGACACGTATAAATCAACTCCGCCAAAACCACCCTCTCTATCACTTGCAAAATAAATAGCATCACCATTTTTAGAAATGGTTGCAGCAATTTCGTGGCTTTTAGAATTAATTGTCTTTGGTAATATTTGTAAACTTTTGATTTCCTCATTTTCAAATGCTGCAATTGCTAAGTCTCCAAAATTTTTCTCGTTTTCAAAATAAAAAATTAAAAAATCTCCATCTGGCGACATTCCTACAATTTCTTCATTCCCGGTCAATGTGTTTATGTTTTGGTCAAGTTTACGGACTTTACCTAATTCTCCGTTTTTTGTTTTTGAAAAATAGACTTCAGAAGTAAAAGTACCATCAATTTGTTTTGAGCTTCCATCGTCTCTTTTTGAATTGAATATTAAATAACTTTCGTCTTTAGAAACAAAAGGGTAATAATCTCGGTATCTTGAATTGATATTTAGACTTAAATTTTTATACGTTACATCCAACGGAAATTTCATTAATTCGATAGCATTGTAACAATATTCAATTTGTTTTTCAACGTCAATAACATTTTCGGTGGTACCACTGTTGTTCGCTTTAAATTGCTCATACATTTTAATGGCATCGGTAAATCGGTAAGCAAAATGGTAAGCTCTTCCTAATAAATAATAGGTGTTTGCATCAGGTTCAGGTAATTGAAGAGTTTTTTCGAGATATCCTACTGCTTTTGCTTTGTCGATGTTGGTATTTAAGTAACAAACACCAATTCTATAATTGTATTTCGAATTTTCGGGTTCTTGTTTTACCAGTTCAAGGTAGTTTTTTAATGCGGTGTTAAAATCGCCCTGATTAAAGTTCTCGCTGGCAATTTTGCTTGTTATTTCTTGAGCAACAGCAATATTTATGAAAAGGAAAGAAACAAAAAAAAGTATATTTCGCATGGTAAATTTAAAAGTTATCCTTAACAAAAATAGAATCAATTTTATTGATACACAACATTTGATAATGAATAAATAATTTTTTGTAGTTTTTTTGCCTTCTTAGTTTGTATTCTCACAAACAAAAGAAATATCGTTTGTAGGACACAAACGATGGCTAAAAAGTTTATATTTGAGACATGATTAACAACGCTTCTTTATTGTTTATTTCTGTTCGTTGGCTCGATGTTGTTGATATTTTAGTGGTATCTATCATTATGTATCAACTGTATCAATTGGTAAAAGGGACGGTGGCAATAAAAATATTTTTGGGTGTTTTAGCCATTTATTTGTTTTGGAAGTTTGCCGAAATTTTTAAGATGCAATTGTTGAGCGAAATACTTGGCAATTTTATGGGGCTTGGAATGTTGGCATTGATTATTGTTTTTCAACAAGAAATTCGTCGTTTTTTATTGTTGATTGGTAACAATCGATTTTTTTCATCGAAAAGTGGTAGTTTTTTTAAAATGCTTCAATCCTCAGTAAATGAACAAGAAAAACTTAAAACCCCACCTATTATTGATGCCTGCAAAATGCTTTCAAAAACAAAAACAGGAGCGTTAATTATTATTGACTTTAATACCGAACTTAAACTATACATTGATTCTGGTGAAAAAATAAACGCAAAAACTTCTTCGTCATTATTACAAAATATTTTCTTTAAAAACAGCCCTTTGCATGATGGCGGAGTAATTATACAAGATAACTTGATAAAAGCGGCTCGTTGTATTTTGCCGGTTTCCGATAATTTGGATTTCCCTTCACATTTTGGATTGCGACATCGAGCAGCAGCAGGTATAACAGAATCAACTCAAGCAATTGCAATTATTATTTCTGAAGAAACTGGTAAAATTTCATTGAGCAAAAAAGGTGAAATAATGTACAACATCACTTTAGAAGAATTGGAACGCCAAATAGCTAAAGAATTAACCTAAATGCTACAACATCAACATAGCAAAAAAGCCATTTTAGGAATTTTTTCTATTTTACTTGCTATTGTTGTGTATTATTGGGTACCTAACGATAATCCAAAAGCTCCAATTATGGCAGCTATTGTTGTAATTATGGCAATGTTTTGGGTGTTTGAAGTTGTTCCTATTCCAATTACTTCTCTGTTTCCATTAGTACTTTTTCCCTTGTTTGAAATAGCCGAATCTAAAGAAACTGCCGTATTTTATGGTAAAGACATTATTTTCTTGTTTTTAGGGGGATTAATTTTAGCTCAAGCTATACAAGTTTCAAACCTACACAAACGATTAGCCTTAAATACCGTTAGAATAATCGGAACAAATCCTATTAACATGGTATTGGGTTTTATGGTGGCTACCGCATTTTTAAGTATGTGGATTTCTAATACAGCATCGGTAATGGTAATGATGCCCATAGCCATTTCTATTATTGATAAAACTGCCGAAAAAATTACTGACCAAAATTTAATAAAAAAATTAGGGTTAAGCTTGTTGTTGGGAATTGCTTACGCAGCCGATATTGGTGGTATGGCAACTTTGGTTGGAACTCCTCCCAACATGGTTTTTGTTGAAATGTACCGAAGTTTATTTCCAGATTTACCACCTGTTGGTTTTACCGAGTGGATGTTAATGGGATTGCCTATTTCCATCCTCTTTATCTTTACAGGTTGGTTATTAATGACTAGAGTAATTTTTAGACTCCCAAAATTCAAACTCTTCGAAAACAAAGGGATTATTAGAGATGAGCTAAAACAATTGGGAAAAGTTAGACAAGATGAATGGGTGGCAGGAATTGTTTTTGGAATTGCAGTTTTATTATGGTTAACAGGCTCTGATTTAACACTTTCAGAAAACTTTACCATTAGAGGTTGGCGAACCATTTTTAACTTACCCATGGTTAACGATTCTGCCGTAGCAATAGGTACTGCTGTTTTGTTATTTATGATTCCTTCAAAAGAACGTACGGGTGAAATGATGCTAAAATGGGATCACATTAAAAATTTACCTTGGGGAATTTTATTATTATTTGGAGGAGGTTTTGCTTTAGCTGGTGGTTTCGAAAACTCAGGATTATCAACCGTTATAGGAAACATTTTTAACAAAGTTAGCATAGATTCACCTTTAGCTTTAATTATTATTGTTTGTTTTATACTTACTATTTTAACAGAATTTACTTCTAACACAGCTACCACAAATTTAGTATTACCCATTTTAGCAAAAGCCAGCATAGTTTTGGGTGTTGACCCTCGTATTTTAATGATTCCAGCAACTTTATCTGCTAGTTGTGCATTTATGATGCCTGTAGCCTCGCCAACTCAAGCCATTATTTTTGGTTCGGGTAGGGTGCCTATAAAAGAAATGGTACGGGCGGGAATTTTGTTTAATTTGTTAGGAGTTATTATTATTGGAGGCATTTTTTATTTATTGGCAAATTTTGTATTTGGAATAAATCTTTTGCCCATTGTCCATTAGTAATAAAATTGTCAATTCGATCCATCAGCTGACGGAGTTGAAATGAGTGAAATTTATATCGAGACCACGAAGTAGCTTCGACTGAGCAAAGCGAACTCACGACTACTAACAAAAAAAAGACAAAAATGAGTAATACAAAAGCTAAAAATTGAAAAATGATTGATAGTACAAATTTTCAATAAAAAAAACTTTGCTTCTAGAAATTAATCAACTTCAACAACTCTTCTTCGAAACGTTTTTTTGGTAAAAAATTTTGTTCCAATTGATTGATAAAAGGAACTGGTGTTTCGATACTTGCTACTCGCTTAACAGGAGCATCTAAATATTCAAAGCAGTTTTCAGTTATTAACGCACTTATCTCTCCTCCTATTCCATTAAACAGCGTAGCTTCGTGTATAATTAGTACTCTTCCTGTTTTTTTAACCGAATTAAAAATGGTTTCAGTATCCAAAGGTACTAAGGTTCTTAAATCGATTAAATCGGCAGAAATTGTAGCATTGTTTTTTAAAGTTTCCATTGCCCAATGTACCCCCATTCCGTACGTAACAATAGTAACATCGTTTCCTTCTTGAATTAAGGATGCTTTTCCAAAAGGAATGGTATAATAATCGTCAGGAATTTCTTGAGTAATGCTTCTATACATGGCTTTGTGCTCAAAATACATCACCGGATTTGGGTCTTCAAAAGCTGTTAACAACAAGCCTTTTGCATCATAGGGAAAAGCCGGATATACTACTCTTAAACCGGGTACTTGTGTAAACCAAGCCTCGTTACTTTGCGAGTGAAATGGGCCTGCAGCAGTACCACCTCCTGTTGGCATTCGCACCACTACATCGGCGGCTTGTCCCCAACGATAATGTGTTTTTGCCAAATTGTTACAAATTTGTGTCATACCTTCACTTACAAAATCGGCAAACTGCATTTCTACCATCGATTTTTGTCCGTTGATGGATAATCCTAAACCAGCCCCTAAAATAGCTGCCTCGCATAATGGTGTATTTCTAACCCGGTCTTTACCAAATTTTGCCACAAAACCATCGGTAACTTTAAAAGCACCGCCATACTCAGCAATATCTTGTCCCATTAAAACCAAGTTGGGAAATTTCTCCATACTCAATCGCATGGCATCCGAAACAGCATCAATTAATCTTTTTTCGGTTTTTGTTGTGGTTGCTGGCAACGTTTCTTTAAAATCGAAAGGTGCATAAACATCATTTAATTCATTTTCGATAGATGAAACAATTGGAACTTCTGCATCAGCTTTTGCTAAGCCATCGTTTATTTCTGCTTTAATTTCTGCCTTAATAGATTCTATCAATTTCTCATTCAACACTTTTTCGTCCAGTAAAAAGTTTTCGAAATTTACGGTAGGGTCTTTTTTCTGCCACTCGTCCATCAACTCCTGAGGCACATATTTTGTACCCGAAGCCTCTTCATGTCCACGCATTCTAAAGGTTAAACACTCCACCAAAACAGGGCGAGGTTTTTTACGGATAGATTCTGCAATTTGACTAATTTTATGATGAACATCTAAAATATCATTTCCTTCTACCAATTCGGTTTCCATACCGTAACCAATGCCTTTGTCGATAAAATTTTTACACCTAAATTGTTCACTCGAGGGTGTTGACAAACCATAGCCATTATTTTCTATCACAAAAATTACGGGCAATTGCCATACTGCCGCTGTATTTACCGCTTCATGAAAATCGCCTTCACTTGCTCCACCATCACCAGAAAAAACAAGGGTAACTTTGTTGTTTTGTTTTAATAAACTTCCTAAAGCAATTCCGTCAGCTACACCCAGTTGTGGGCCAAGATGAGAAATCATGCCAACAATGTTATACTCTTGAGTTCCAAAATGAAACGAACGGTCTCTACCTTTGGTAAAACCACTCATTTTTCCTTGAAATTGAGCAAATAAACGGTATAAAGGAATATTACGTGCAGTAAAAACACCTAAATTTCGGTGCATGGGTAAAATATATTCGTCGTTTTGCAAAGCCAAAGTAGCACCAACAGAAACAGCTTCTTGACCAATACCAGAAAACCATTTCGAAACTTTACCTTGTCGCAATAAAACCAGCATTTTTTCTTCAATTAATCGAGGTTTAATTAAAGCTTTATACAAAGTTAAAAGTTCGCTATCGGTGTATTTTCTTCGATTATATTTTATTGCCATAACTTTGTTTTTAAGGGTTCAAAGTTATGCCAATTCTTATTACAAATTAGTATCAATTTAATAAAAAATATCAGTAGAAACTATCTTTATTTAGTCTATAACATGTTGGGTATTGGCATTAATTGATTTTATGTAATTTTGTAGTTAGTAATTTTTTATTCATTAAGTATGAACCGTTTGAAAACACAAGAAATTATATTAGCTATTCTAGGTACTCTTTCGCTCGTTTATGTAGTTTACCGTATTTTTAAAAACACCAAAAATCACGATTGCGACAAGTGTAATCATTAGGGAAGAATGTGAAAATGAGTAATTACGTATCTTTTCTGAAAAAAATAGGGCTGGCATTTGGTATTTATACTTTTTGTAGATTAATTTTTTATGCTTTTAATTTTAACCAATTTCAAGGCTCATTTCCTTTCGACGCATTTTTCTTTGGAATTCGATTCGATTATGTAGCAATTTCCTACTTTTTTTTACCTTTTATTTTTCTATCCATACTCCCTATACCATTTAAAGACAATACTTACTATAAACTTATTGTAAAACTATTTTTTCATCTAGGAAATACTTTTGGTATCATTTTAAATTTAATTGATGTTGGTTATTATCCATTTTCATTACGACGAAGCACAGCCGATTTATTCCAATTTTTATCTACTGGAAACGATTTTGGCAACATGTTACCAACTTATATTAAAGATTATTGGCTCTTATTCTTCATCTTAAT
>CAYJMI010000026.1:28791-33757 GCA_964371285.1 uncultured Vicingus sp.
ATCATGTACAGAAAAATTGAACGACTAAGCACTCCAAAACCATTCACTTTAAAAGTATTCTTAAATCAATTTATTTTTTTAATTCTAATCGGTTCGTTTACCATACTTGGATTTAGAGGCGGGCTACAACTTAAACCTTTAGACATTATTAATGCTGCAAGTTATACCTCTCCAAAGTATATTCCCGTTATTTTAAACACGCCATTTAGTATTATCAAAACAGTATTAAATGACCGAATGGCTGAAGTTAAATTTTTTAATGAAGAAGAACTTAATACCATTTATACTCCTGAGCAAATTATTGATGGAAATGGAAATTACAAATCAAAAAACGTAGTAATAATTATTTTAGAAAGTTTTGCAAAAGAATATGTAGGTTTCTTAAACAATGGAAACGGCTACACACCATTTTTAGACTCATTAATGCAAAAAAGTTATGTATTTACCAATGCCTATTCTAGCGGAAATAGATCGATAGAATCTTTGCCTTCTATTTTTTCAGGAATTCCTCCACTAATGAATACGCCGTACATTATTTCAAATTATTCCGCAAATAAAATGGATGCCTTACCTGAAATTTTAAAAGAAAAAGGATACAACACTTCCTTTTATCATGGTGGAAGTAATGGTACGATGGGTTTTAGTGGATTTTCTGCATCGGCAGGAATAAATAATTATTTTGGTAAGGATGAATATCCCAAAACACAAGAAGATGAAGATGCTAATTGGGGCATTTATGACGAACCTTACTTACAATATTTTGCAAACCAGTTAAATCAAAAAAAAGAACCTTTTTTTAGCACAATTTTCACCTTATCATCACATCACCCTTATCAGTTACCTAAAAAATATGAAAACAAATTTCCAGAAGGAGAATTACCCATTCATAAAACAATTGCCTACACCGATTTTGCTTTAAAAGAATTTTTCGAAAAAGCTCAGAATTCAATGTGGTTTAAAAACACCATTTTTGTTTTTACTGCCGATCATTCATCAGAAGCTAAACAACCTTTTTATTCCACCATTATAGGAAAAAATGCCATTCCAATTTTTATTTACGACCCAACGGGTAATTTAGAAGGAATCGATTCTAATTATTTCCAACATACTGATATTACTCCAACGTTGTTAGATTTATTAGGAATAAACGCTTCTATTGTATCATTTGGAAACAGTGCATTTTCAACCTCAAAAGATACGAAGACAAAATACTTGTTAGGATTCTCATCCAACCATTATTTTTACGCCGAAGATGATTATATTTTATTATTTGATGGGGAAAATTCAGTCGCATTTTTTCAACTTAGCACCGATTCGTTGATGCAACAAAATATTGTGCATGATCCTAAAAACAAGGATTTGTTAACAAAATATGAAACTAAGTTAAAAGCAATACTTCAGCAATACAACAATCGACTGATAAACAACCAAACATCAATAACAAAATAAAAAAACTCACCCCTAACCCCTCTCTTTTAAGAGAGGGGAAAGCCACGCTGGAAGCGTGGCAGGGGTGAGTTGGAAAATTAACATTATACAACAACTAATGAATGAATTAATTAACATCCTGTTTATTATCAACCCCATTTCTGGTACAGTTAAAAAAAGTGGCGTGGAGCAGTTGATTAAAGAAAATTTGGATGCTAAGAAAATTGTTTACCGCATCAAACACACCGAATACCCACACCACGCAACCGAAATTGCAAAACAAGAAGCTAACAACTACCAAATTATAGTAGCTGTTGGTGGTGACGGAACTGTACATGAAGTAGGTTTAGGTTTAATCAACACCAATACCATTTTAGGCATTATTCCAATGGGTTCGGGCAATGGCTTGGCACGATATTTAAAAATTCCGATGTCCACCAAAAAAGCCATACTTCTTTTAAACCATTTTAAGAGCAAACCCATTGATACCGTAAAAATTAACGACACCCATTTTTTAGGTGCTGGAGGAATTGGTTTTGATGCACATATCAGTTATTTATTTGCAAAAGCAACAAAAAGAGGTTTTATTACCTATTTAAAAATATCAGTCAAAGAATATTTTAATTATAAAGAGAAGGAGTACCAGCTTACCGTTGATGGAAAAACATTTTATAAAAAAGCTTTTTTAATCACTTTTGCCAATTCAAATCAATATGGAAATAATGCTTTCATAGCACCAAATTCAGTAATTGATGATGGTTGGATTAGCATTGTAATTTTAAAGAAATTTTCGCTAATTTATGCTCTTCCTTTAGCCATTAAACTCTTTACCAAAACAATAAATTCGAGTAAATTTGTTGAAGAGATAAAGGTTAAAAAAGCTCAAATTATTTCTCCAGACAAAGAAATACATTTGGATGGAGAACCATTATTAATAGAAAATATAATCAATATTGAAGTTTTACCGCTTTCATTAAACGTGATTTCAAATGAGTAACCGAGTTTTACGAGCTCATGAATACCTATAAAAAACAATAAAAAAGAATGAGTAAAAAAAACAACCAAAAAGGAAATATCATCTACTCAACCAATCCAAATCTTAGTTTTGATGAAACCAGTGAGGAAATAGAAACTATTGAAAACCAGCAACAACAACTTAAAGTTTTTATCGACAGGAAACAACGTAAGGGAAAATCCGTAACAATAGTAAGTAATTTTATTGGTTGTGATAATGATTTACAAGAATTGGCTAAAACACTGAAAACGAAATGTGGTGTTGGAGGTAATGCTAAAGACGGAGACATATTAATTCAAGGTGAATTAAGAGATAAGGTTTATGATTTGTTGATAAATTTAGGATACTCCAAAACGAAAAAAATAGGTGGGTAACTTAAAAGTTTTTACTTTTCACATTTATAAAAATTTTGATTAAACATAATACATATCATAATTTCTTTAATTTATTTATCCCGATAATCATCGGAGTTGTGTTTCTAATTACAGCTAATACTGCATCTGCTCAATCCTATAATTTTCAATTCTTTAACGTACAAGAAGGTTTACCACAATCTAAAGTAAATGCCATTTTTCAAGACTCGAGAGGTTTTTTATGGATAGGAACAGCTGGTGGTGGAATTTGTAAATTTGATGGAAAAAATTTCACACAATATTCTTCAAAAAATGGAATTGCAGGTGACATTATAACTGACATAACTGAAGATAAAGATCATAATATTTGGTTCACTACTTCTTGGGGGGGAGTTACAAAATTTGATGGCAGAAAATTTACCGTTTACAATAATGATAAATCAAGTTCACTTATTGATGGAAATGAAATCATTTTTTGTGATTCTAAAGGTAGAATCTGGATTGTTGAAGGAGCTAACATAAAAATTTTTAAAGATGGTGTTTTTGAGTCTATCAAACCATCGTTCCAAAAATACATACATAGCACCGTTTCTGATATTTATGAAGATAGCAAACAAAACATTTGGATATCTACTCAATCGGGAATTGTTTTCTGTAGTGCAACCGATACCATAGAAATTAATGAACAGCATGGGTTACCAAGTAACTTTATAACAATAGTTCATGAAGATGTTGAAGGAAATTACATCATTGGAACCCATCGAAGCGGTGTTATTAAATTACTAAAAGGAAGTATCGACAATAGAAAACAATTTGAGTTTGAATCTACTCAAATACCTCTTATGGTTGTTGTTACATCGATTACTACCGATAGAGATAAAAACACAGTTATTGCCACATCCAACGATGGTTTGTATTTTATAAATCAAGATGATAAAATAAATCATATATCTAAAATTAACGGGCTTGAAACCAACAACTTATCTGCTTTATTAAAAGATAAATCGGGCAATTTATGGATAGGAACCAATGGTTTTGGTTTAGCAAAACTAGGTAATACAGCATTTACTTACTACGATAAAATTGAAGGCTTAAATTCGGCAACTATTTTTAGCATTTTAACCACTAAAAATGCAATTTGGGTAGCCACTGGAGACGAAGGTGTTTTTAAATATGAAAACAACATCATTACAAATTACAACTCATCAAATGGTATGGGAGGTAACGAAGTTCGTTCTATCGTTAAAGACCAAAAAGGAACCCTGTGGTTCGCCACAAACAAAGGATTAACAAAATTCGAAAACAATAAATTTACAACCTTCACTACCAAAAATGGATTACCCATTAACCAAATTAGAACATTGATGGTTGATAAAAATCAAAACTTATGGATTGGAACATCGGGTGGTGGATTAAGTGTTTATGCAGCTGGAGTTTTTACAAATTACGGAGAAAAAGAAGGACTAATACACTCTTTTGTACATTCCTTACTTGAAGATAATAAAGGAAATATTTGGATAGGCACTGGTCGTGGAATACATAAAATAACCAAAAATGTAATTTCAAATTATTCCAATTCAGCAGGCATTTGTAATTCTTATATTGGCTCCATAACTAAAGATAATTTAGGCAATATTTGGTTTGGAACCGATAGATGTGTTGTAAAATATGATGGTTTAGATTTTAAATCCATGACTACTGAAAATGGATTATCATCAAATACCATTTATTTTGTTTTTAACGACAAAAACGCAACTATATGGGTGGGCACAAATAATGGCGTAGATAAAGTTTCATTAGATAGTTATGGGCAAGTTGAAAGTATCAAAAATTATGGTTTTCATGAAGGATTTAAAGGTATAGAATGTAATAGTAGAGCCGTATATCAAGACGAAAATGGGAATATTTGGTTTGGAACAATAAAAGGCTTAATCAAATACAATCCAAAAGAAGATAGGTCAAATGTTTTTCAGCCTACTGTTAAAATAGACAATATTAAACTCTTTTTAGAAGATGTAAATTGGAGCAAATATTCTAAAATAACCGAGCCTTGGACTAATCTTCCTAAAGTACTTGATTTAGACTACAACGACAACCATTTAACGTTTGAATATTCAGCTTTAAATCTTACCAATCCAGAATATGTTCAATATAGTTTTAAGTTAGAACC
>CAYJMI010000027.1:0-8397 GCA_964371285.1 uncultured Vicingus sp.
GGATATGAGCAGGAGTTGATTTTTAAATTTATTTAATCCAGTTTTAAACCTAGTTTTTATTATTAACTGTTAATAATAAGTTGAATAATTATTTGAATACCAATAAATACCTTTTTAAATTTACCCTTTTTCAAAAGTTAATCGTGTAAACTGAGTAAATGGATCAAATTAAACAACCAAGTCTTATACAGTCTGTAATCCCAATTTTATTTTTAATAGGTTTATTGGCGGTAAATGTTCTTCAGGTTTATGGTGATGGAGCATTGGATGGAGCAAATCAATTGGCACTTTTATTGGCTGCCACAGTAGCCGGAATTATTGGAATTTATAATGGATTACATTTTGAAAAAATTATTGAAGGAGTTTCAAAAAGTATACATTCGGCATTGCCAGCAATAATTATTTTATTATTAATTGGAGCCTTAGCAGGAACTTGGTTGTTGAGTGGAGTTGTACCAGCCATGATTTATTATGGATTAGATATTTTAAACCCGACCATATTTTTATTTGCCACTTGTACTATTTGTTCCATTGTTTCAATGGCAACAGGCAGTTCGTGGTCAACAGTTGCAACTGTTGGTATAGCTTTGTTAGGTATAGGTAAAGCATTAGGTATAGATGAACCAATTATTGCAGGGGCAATTATTTCTGGTGCTTATTTTGGCGATAAAATGTCACCGTTATCAGATACTACAAATCTAGCTCCGGCAATGGCAGGAACTGATTTAATTACTCATGTTAAATACATGACGTTGACAACAGTTCCTTCAATAATGATTTCTTTACTAATTTTCTTAATTATTGGTTTTTTCTATAAAACGGGTGTACAAACCAGTCAGGCAGATGTTTTGCAAATTGCAATAGCCTCAAAATTTAATATAACACCTTGGTTGTTTCTGGTTCCAGTGGTAGTTATTGGAATGATATTGTTTAAAATACCAGCTATTCCTGCCTTGTTTTTTGGAAGTTTATTGGGTGGGGTTTTTGCTATTATTTTTCAAGGTAATTTGATACAAGAACTGTTTGTAGATTCAAATGTTTTTAAATCATCTTATAAGGCAGTTGTTAATTCAATGACAACCGATGTCGCTATTGTTACCGATAATGAATTAATCAATGAATTGCTTTCTTCTGGAGGAATGAAAGGAATGTTAAATACAATATGGCTGATTATTTGTGCCATGATTTTTGGTGGTGTAATGGAAGTAACTGGTATGTTAAAAAGAATTACCAAATCAATTATTGGTTTAGCCAAAACAGATGGTTCGTTAATAGCTACAACAACTGTTTCTTGTGTAGTATTTAACGCTACTGCTGCCGACCAGTATTTAGCCATTGTAGTACCCGGTAAAATGTTTGCCGAAGAATACAAAGAAAGAGGGTTACACCCTAAAGTTTTAAGTAGAACATTGGAGGATTCAGGAACCGTAACATCAGCATTAATTCCGTGGAATACTTGTGGAGCATATCACTCAGGAATACTTGGTGTTGCAACAGGTGATTATTTTATATATTGTTTTTTTAACTTAATAAGTCCGATTATGACGATGATTTTTGGCTTTTTTAATATTAAAATTGCAAGGCTAACTGACACTAATTTAAAAAAATAAGTTATTTTTATGCTTATGAAGTATCTATTATTAATTTCAATTCTTATTACTAGTTGGTATTCATTTGCTCAAAATGATTTAACTGATAAAAAATTATATCATAATACTTACGATGCCAAAACAGCTATCGATGAAACTTATGGAATAATAATATATGAAAAACTTAACATGATGTTAGGCGATAAATCTACAAGAAATGGAATAAATGGCTATGCTGCTAATGGTTTTCTTGAAGATTATTATACTACTGGAGAAATACTACACAAAGGGTTTTATGTGGATGGACAATTAAAAATTTATAAAAATTACTATCCAAATGGAAATGTTGAACGTAATTTTAGAATGGTTGACATCAAAAAAAGTAAAATGACACTTTTTTATTTAGATGGTGCAATGAAATCTGATATTGTGTACGTAGAAAATGAGGCACTTTCTTGGATTGATTATTACCCGGACGGTAAGATTGAGTTTGAAGAAATTTATGATAAATCTTTTCAATATTATGTTAAAAAAGCAGAATATTTTAAAGATGGTAAACCTCAGAATATATTAGAATTAATTGATAAGAGTAAGCTATTATATAATCAAATCTCCTATTATGAAAATGGAAATATAAAAGAACAAGGAGTAGTAAAATATAATAAATCCACGTTTGATTATGAAAGAATTGGAGAATGGAAGTTGTTTAATGAAAAAGGAGTTGCTACTAAAATCCAAAAATATGTTAAAGGAGTTGTTCACTCAGAACAGGATTTATGAAGAGCTTCCCCAACACTTTCGAAGGAGGGGCTTTTGTAGAGGGCTAAAAAAATAGAAATTATGACTTTAAGACATAAAATTTTAAGAAAAAAAACTTTGCGGTATAACCAGTAACCACCTCCCCCCCTTTGGGAGAGGTGGGGGTGGAATTAACCAGAAACAAGAAAAACCATGTATATCAAAAACCTATCAGATTTTTATTACCATGCTTTAAATAATCAGCCTAAAACTGATGCTTTTACCCAAAAAGAAAACGGAAAATGGGTGTCGTTATCTTCACAAGAATTAGTTGATAAAGCAATATTATTTAGTCGAGGATTACTTGATTTAGGTGTAAAAAAAGGGGATAGAATTGCTGTTATTTCGAATAACCGTATCGAGTGGCATTTAACCGATTTAGCCATTCAACAAATAGGAGCAGTAAATGTTCCTGTATATTCAAACATCAATCCCGAAGATTATAATTATATTCTAAATGATTGTGGAGCAAAACTGGTGTTTCTTTCGGATGAAGAAATACTTAATAAGATTAAGCAAATAAAGGATAAAGTTCCTTCACTGGAAAAGATATATACTTTTAATCCGATAAAAGGAGAAAATCATTATTCAGAACTTTTAAAAAGTACATCAACAGAAGATATTGAACAACTAAGAAATAGTGTTGGAGATGAAGATTTGGCCACATTAATTTACACTTCAGGAACAACAGGAAATCCTAAAGGAGTAATGCTTACTCATAAAAATTTTATCAGTAATGTACTGGCATCTGAGCCACGGCTACCAATAGCAAAACACCAAAAAGCACTAAGTTTTTTGCCTCTGTGTCATGTTTTTGAGCGTATGCTCGATTATTTATACATCTACAAAAGCGTATCTATTTATTATGCTGAATCGATGGAAACAATTGCAGATAATTTAAAAGAGATTCAACCCCAATTGTTTGCCACTGTACCACGATTGCTAGAAAAAGTATATGATAAAATTGTTGCCAAAGGAACCGATTTAACAGGAATTAAAAAGAAATTGTTCTTTTGGGCGTTAGATTTGGGTTTAAAATACGATCCGATTATCGATCAAGGATTTTGGTATAATTTTCAATTGAATTTAGCTAATAAACTTATTTTCTCTAAATGGAGAGAAGCTTTAGGAGGTAAAGTTATGGCAATAGTTTCAGGTGGTGCTGCGTTACAACCACGTTTGGCTAGGGTCTTTTCTGCTGCTCAAATTCCGGTTTTAGAAGGTTATGGATTGACCGAAACTTCGCCTGTAATTGGTGTAAATTGTTTGTTATCGGGTGGCAGAATGATAGGCACTATTGGAAAACCTCTTGAAAATTTAGATGTTAGATTAGCCGAAGATGGTGAAATTATTGTAAAAGGACCTAGCATTATGAAAGGATATTACAATAAGCCTGAGTTAACCAAAGAAGTGATTGATGAAGATGGCTATTTCCATACGGGTGATATTGGCGAATTTGTGAATGGATTTTTAAAAATTACGGATAGGAAAAAAGAAATTTTTAAAACTTCAGGAGGTAAATACATTGCTCCTCAGGTGATGGAAAATAAGTTTAAAGAATCGCGTTTTATTGAGCAATTAATGGTAATTGGGGAAGGGGAGAGGTTTCCGGCAGCAATTATTCAACCCGATTTTTTGTTTTTGGAAGAATGGTGTAAACGAAAAAATATCGATTGTTCAAATTTTTCTGAAGTAATTAAAAACCAATTGGTTATTGATAGAATTCAACAAGAAGTGGACTTGTTAAACCAAGGATATCCCAATTATGAGCAAATAAAAAAGTTTGAGTTGGTTGGTACGCAATGGGCAATTCCATCAGGCGAATTAACGCCTACATTAAAATTAAAGCGTAAATTTATTTTTGCTAAATACCAACATTTGGTGGATAAAATTTACCGTTAATGAAAACAAAGCAATTCGTATTTGTATTTTTCGTAATAATTAATTTCCAATTTCTAATTAATAATTTATACGCACAAGATGTTTTTGAGATTGATAAAATAGCTCTTTCAGAGGCGGAAAGACACTACAAATTCAAAAGTTCTACCTACAAAGGAGTTGCACAAGCAGCAAATTACGATTTAAAATACCATCGGTTTAATTGGGAAATAAATCCTTCCATAAAATATATTAAAGGTGAAATAACCACTCATTTTGTTCCAATAATTTCAAATTTTAATGAAATTTATTTCGATTTATCTTCTGCATTAACAGTTGATTCAGTTAAATATCATGATGTTATCATCTCATTTAACCATTTTGGTGATAATTCGTTAAGATTGGATTTACCTTCAATTATTCCTCAAAACACTCTTGATTCTGTAACTATTTTTTATCAAGGAGTTCCACCCCTAACAGGTAATGAAGCATTTACTCAATCAACTCATGCCTCGCAACCTGTTATTTACACGTTGTCTGAGCCTTTTGGTGCACATGAATGGTGGCCTTGCAAAGAGAGCTTAACCGATAAAATTGATTCGATAGATATTTTTGTTACTACGCCAAAACAATACAAGGTTGGTTCACAAGGTTTGCTGGTAAATACCACAACTAATGCGGCAGACAATACTTATTATTGGAAACACCGTTATCCGATTGTTACTTATTTAATTTCTTTGGCGGTAACAAATTATGCTGAGTTTACCATCAATGCTAATTTGACACAAGGAACATTACCCATTCAAAATTTTGTTTATCCTGAGGATTCAATAACTTATTACAATCAAATAAATTTTATTAAACCCATTATTCAACTGTATGATTCGCTTTTTACGCCGTATCCATTTATGAACGAAAAATATGGTCATGCTCAGTTTGGTTGGCCAGGTGGAATGGAACACCAAACCATGAGTTCAATGGGATACTTTAGCGAAAGTTTAGTGGCACACGAGTTGGCACACCAATGGTTTGGCGATAAAATTACTTGTGATAGTTGGACAGAAATCTGGTTAAACGAGGGTTTTGCTACCTACTGTACAGGTTTGTTTTATAAGCATCTTGCACCTGTTTGGTGGATGCCTTGGCGTGAAGACATGATTAACTCGGCAACAAGTCAACCCAGTGGTTCGGTATATTGTACTGATACAACAAGTATTTCAAGAATATTCAGTTCCAGATTATCGTACAAAAAAGGAGCATATTTACTTCGTATGTTAGAATGGAAAATAGGAGCCAACAATTTTTATCAAGCACTTCGAAATTATTTAAACGACACCAATTTATCTTATAGTTTTAGTTCAACTAATGAACTTAAAAATCATTTGGAGTCGATTAGTGGTTTAAATTTAACCGAATTTTTTAACGATTGGTATTATGGCGAAGGTTTTCCATCTTATCAGGTTACATGGTCGCAAATTGGCACCAATGTAAATTTTGTAGTAAATCAAACACAATCTCATGCTTCAGTAAGTTTTTATGAAATGCCCATTCCAATTTATGTAAAAGGTCAAGGTTTTGATACTACCTTTGTGTTTGACCACACGTTTTCTGGAGAAATTTTTTCCGCAACTGTCCCGTTTATAATTGATTCGGTATTTTTTGATCCTGAATTGTGGATATTATCTAACAATGATAGCATTTTTGTTAGTGTTGAGGAGATAAATCAATTTGATGAGGTTAAAGTTTTTCCTAATCCTGCTGAGTATTTAGTTAATATTTCAGCAAATCAACCTATTAAAGGAATTAAAATTTACGATGTTTTAGGAAAACAAATACAAACCGTAAACTATACGCTCAATATGTATGAAGATGTTATTGATATTTTCAATTTAAAGAATGGGATTTATACTATCGAAATCGAATTTAAAAATGGTAATATCAGAAAGAAGATAAATAAAATTTAGGGTAGTTTTTAGTTATATTTGCAAACAAAATTTTTAAGAAATAAGAATGAAAAGAATTATTTTACCAGTAGCTATAATTTCAATATTTTTTTCTTGTTCGGGGGTTGGTAATTCCGATGAATTAAGTACAGATTTAATAAATAACCCAAACTCTGCAAGTGCATCAAATGTAGATAAAGATCAACTTCCTTTTTTCGAATTTGTAGAAGAAGTAGTTGATTTTGGAACAATTACACAAGGAGAAGTGGTTTCAACAAATTTTAAATTTAAAAATGTTGGCAAGTCCGACTTAATTATTTCGTCAGCTCAAGGCAGTTGTGGTTGCACCGTTCCGGAATGGCCAAAAGAACCAATAAAACCAGGCGAAGAAGGTAAAATAGCAGTAACCTTTAACTCTAGTGGTAAACAAGGCAAACAAAATAAAACAATTACAATAGTTGCCAATACCAATCCTAATACTAAAGTAATCGCTTTAAAAGGAGATGTTCTTGTACCTAAAGGAAAAGAAAACGAACCTGCAACGGAGTAATTAGAAGTAACAAATAACAATCAACAAATAACAAAACACAAAAAAATGAACAAATTAGCAATTTTATTAATGTCATCACCAGAAGGTGGACAGGGAGGAGGAATTCAAACCTTAATTATGTTTGGGTTAATTTTCGTAGTATTTTATTTTTTTATGATTAGACCACAAGTGAAAAAACAAAAAGAACAAAAACAATTTAGAGAAGCACTTAAAAAAGGTGATAAAATTGTTACCATTGGAGGAATTCATGGCAAAATTGAACAGGTAAGCGACGATACTGCAATTATAGAAGTAGAAGGAGGCAATCGCTTAAAAATAGAAAAATCTGCTATTGCTAAAGAATTTTCAAGTGAGGGGATGGAGAAAAAGTAAATAAAAAAAGTAAAAATTGAAAGATACCTTAACTAATATTAAGAGTAATTTGAGTAAAGCTTCTGTAAATAAGAAGCTTTACGTGTTTTTGGTCTGTCTTTTTTTATCTACCTTTTATTGGTTGATTAATGTGTTAAGTAATCAATATAACTCTGACATCGAGGTAAATGTTCATTATAACAATCAACCACCCGATTTTATTATTTTAAGTAAATTACCGCCAATATTAAAGGTAAATATTTCAACCGATGGCTATAACTTGTTAGGCTATAACCTTAAATTGAAAAAACCAAAAGTTGTAATCAATCTTTCCGAATATCAGTTTGAAGAATCACAAAAAAAACATGAAATATTTTTCAAAGATTTTTTACCTACACTTTCAAAACAGCTTGGGAGTAAGGTGATTATAAATGAAATTTCGCCAAAAACAGTCCAAGTGATGTTGGATAAAAAAGCTGTAAAAACGTTAAAAGTAATCCCTAATGTTAAACTTGCTTTTAAAAATCAATTTCAACTGTTCGAAGATATTATTGTTATTCCAAATACGGTAGAAGTAATAGGTCCAGCATCAATGTTAGACTCAATACATGTTATACCAACTAGTTTTATAGAAATTAATGATATAGAAAGCTCGTTAATAAGAAAAATTAAATTGAACAATGATTTTATAATTGCCCATCACCTTCAAATAAAAAATAGTGATATCGAAGTAAAAATAAATACAGATAAATTCACACAATATAAATTGAATTTAACAATTGCAGATACAAATGTATCCGATACAGTTAGTATTGATGTTATTCCGCAAACTATCGAAATCAAATTTCTTATACCATTGAGTAAATTAGCATTATTAAAACCGGAAGAATTTGAAATTAAGGTTGATTTTAATGAGTTAAGTACCAATTATAAAAAACTTAAAGTTCATTTGTCCAAACATCCTGATTTTGTTAAAAATATCACTTTAAAACCAGCTAAAGTTGAATATGTACTCAAAAGAAAAGAGAAATAATAAACCTTTATTGGTGGGTTTGACTGGTGGTATTGGTAGTGGAAAATCTACGATAGCAAAAATTTTTAATGCATTAGGAGTAAAGGTTTATAATTCTGACATAGAAGCCAAAAAGATTGTAAATACTGATGTAGAGACTATCTCTTTAATAAAACAAAAATTTGGTGAAGATATCTACGAAAATGGGTTGCTCGATGCAAAAAAGCTTGCTCAATTAGTTTTTGATAACAAAGTTGCCTTTGAAGAACTAAATAC
>CAYJMI010000027.1:8407-33095 GCA_964371285.1 uncultured Vicingus sp.
ACATTTTGAGCATTGGGTTAAATGTAACGCTTCCGAAAAAATGCTGGTAAAAGAAGCTGCTGTTTTAATAGAAAGTGGTGCTTATAAAGGATTAGATAAAATTATTTTGGTTACCGCTCCAGAAGAACTAAAAATTAAAAGAGTATCAGCTAGAGATAATAGTAGTGAAACTGATATTAGAAAAAAAATGGCGACTCAGTTAAGTGATTACGAAAAAACAAAATATGCTGATTATATCATTGTAAATAATGAAAAAGACTTGGTTATACACCAAGTCCTAAACATTTATAATGAGTTAGATGAGCAGTAATTATTCTTCTTCTTTTTTATCAGCACCAGTGTCATCATCGCTATAGAATTTTCGCATGATAACATCATCTTCTTTAGCTTTTTCTTTTCGTTCGTTCATTTTTGCTTTATCCAATTCGTCTGGATCGTATTTTTTAAACACTTCTACTAAATTTTTAGCTTTATTTGCGTTGGTGGCATCTCCTTTTTGAGAAAGGTATTCATCAATAATTAACATGCCATGAGCCAAAACACCTGCCGTTACTTCAGATGGCACAAAATTTTCGTCAATTTTTGCTAATGCAGCTAAAATATTTTTGTCACCTTCTGCAAAATTTTTCGATTTTACTTCACAAATCCCTTCCCAAAGTAAAAGAATGGGGTCTTTAGGAAAGGCTTTTACGGCATTTTTATATGCTCCGGCACCTTTTCGATAGTCTTCCATTAAAAAATAATGTTGACCAATCTTGTTGGAAGTATCAGCCAATAAATCGTAATATTCTTTATAATCGTTATAGTATTCGTTTGCTTTGGCATCTTTTTTAGTAAACGAATACATAAATTTTTGAGCATTTTTTAGAGCGTTTTCGAATTCAGCACCCTTACCTTGTTCATATTTATCAGGTTTTCTGGATATTTGATAATAACCCATTGAAGCATAAATTAATGGTAATGGATTTTTTTTGTACGCTTCATTTTCTGCAAGAACTAATGCTTTTGCAACAACTTTGTCATATTTTTCATCAACATATAAAAAAACCAATTCATCAATTTTTTTATCATTTTTTTGAGCACTAATTTTATTAAAAAACAACAATGAAACTAGCCCGATTAGTAAATATCCTCTCATATAGTGTAAAATTTTTGACGAAAATTAATTAATAATTTATTGTAATGCAAACAAAGATAATGCCTAATTCGAATAACTGTCTATTTTTGTGGGAAATAAATATAGGTTAAAATGACAGGGAGGATAACTATAAATAACAAGGATAACAGCATTGAAATTGAAATAAAAGCCTTTAAAGATAAAACTAAACAGAAAATGTTACTCGTTTGGATAGTCCTTTTTTCGTTGTGTGGTTTAGCTATTTTAAGCCAGTTTTTTTATGGCTATGATAAATCTAGTCAACTTTTTTTTGCTGTTTATCTAGCATTTTGGTTATTTTTTGAGTTCAAAGTAATTTATGCTTTTCGCTGGAGAAATGCAGGGATGGAAAAAATTATTTTGAATAAAACGGAAATTATTTTAATAAAAGAAATCGGTAAAAGAGGAATTACTCAAACAATAAAAATTAACGAGATAAGTAATTTACGTTGTTACGAGCCTGAAGAACTTGGTTTTATTAAATTAATAAATTCATCTTATTGGAACATTAATAAATATAGTTTAGCATTTGATTTTGAAAATAAACCTGTTCCTTTTGCTATTGATTTAGATAAAAATGAGGCGAAGAAGTTATTAAAAGAAATAGCTCAGTTCATAAAAAACTAACTAAATTTAAAAATAGCCGTTTTTACTCTTTTGGTTAAAACACCTTCAATAAGTTCTTCATTAATAAGGTTTTGGGCAGATTTATTTTCAAAAACCTCTTTCAAATTTTTTATAGCTCCTGCCGGAACATTGTTATTAATAAAAAGCTTCATCAATTTAGTTCGATTGAATTTTTTGAAATAAGGTGCTAAATCGGAGAAAAGGTGAGTTCTGTTTTTTACTCGTAATGGATTAGTCGAATACAACTTATTTTTTAAAATTTCTTTAGCACCAATAATCTCAATCAAGTGATTAAACTGACTGTCGCTACCAATTGCCAAAACAATTTGTTTGTTATCTTTTGTGGTAAAAATTTCACCATAAGGAGCAATATTTGGGTGTAATGAACCTAGAGCTTGTGGTATTTTATTATTCATTAACCAATTACAGGCTTGATTTTTTAAAGCTGAAATTGCTGCATTGTACAATGAAACTTCTACCAAATATGATTTTTTTTCTTTCTTTCTTTTTAATAATGCTAACAGAATTCCTTCTTTTAATTGGTGAGCTGCAAGGATATCTATTATTGCAACAGGTAATTTAACCGGGCCACTTTCTGGAGTTCCATTCATTGACATAAAACCTGATTCGGCTTGTAAAACTACATCAAAGGCAACTCTTTTATCGGACGAACCAAATCCATTAATATTTCCATAAATGATTCTTGGATTAATTTTTTTTAGGGTTTTATAATCGACTTTAAGTTTTAAATCATCACCTTTTTTATAATTGGAGATAACGATATCAGCTTCTTTAACTAATTCATGCACTTTAATTCTGTCGTGATTATTTTTTAAATCCAGAAAAAGAGATTCTTTGTTCCAATTTACTGAAGAGTAATATGCCGAAATAGTTGATTTAGAGTTTTCATTAGCTGATTTCCAAGTTCTGGTAACATCTCCTTTGGTTATTTTATTTTCAATTTTTATAACTTTTGCCCCTAATTCAGCAAAAAACATTCCTACGTCTGGCCCAGCCAAAACACTTGCTAATTCTATTACAACTATATCTTTTAACATTTTTTTTTAAGGAAACCTACCTCCTGAAAAGTAGTATTTATTATAATATTCTTCGCTTAAATTACTTATTATTACACCACTGCGAACAGAAGCATGGATAAAATTTCCATCTTGTAAATACAATCCGACATGAGAAATCTGGTGTTGCCTGATTTTAAAAAACACCAAGTCTCCTTCTTTTAAGTCTTCTCTATTTTTAATTGGAATTACTTGTTCAAAAATTGTTCTTGAACCACCTTCCAGCTGCATGTTGTAAATTTTTTCGTACAATTTTTTTACCAGACCCGAACAATCAATTCCTTTTTTTGAGTTTCCAGCATAATTGTATGGTGTTTCAACCCATTCAAAAGCTTCATTGTACAAAGCCTCATAACTACATGAGTCGATATAAATTCCGTTTCTACAAAAAAAATCTTCTATGATAGGTTCAACATAATAGGTTTGAGCCCCCACATTATTAAAATAACCAGAAATAAAAAAAAGCAATATAGATGTTATTATAGATTTCATTTTTTTGTTACTATTTGCTGGTTTTCCCACCCCAACCCTCCCTTTGGGAGGGTGTTGTTAGGGGAGGATTTGATGTATTTTTCTTCGGACTTCTTATTTTTTCATTATTTTAATAAATAATTCTCTTTCTTGCCTTGGTACTATTGAATTGTATGAGATTTCCATTATTTCTATATTTAAAAAAGGTGAGAAAATTTTAAAATATTCCTCTTTATTTCCACCAAAAGGAGGTTTGTCATGGTTTAATTCTTCATTAAATAAAAGCCCAACGAGTTTACCATTTTTGGTAAGTAGGTGTGCAATTTGCTTTGCATAGCTACTTCTTAAATTTGGGTTTATTGCACAAAAAAAGGTTTGTTCAATAATTAAATCAAAGTGGGTATTTAGGTTGAAAAAGTCATCACAAATCAAATGATTTTCGGGAAATTTTGAAACCCTTTTTTTGAAATTTTCTAATGCTATTGGCGAAAGGTCAACTAAATAAATATTTTTAAAACCTTTTTTAAATAGATATTCGGCTTCGTAAGCATTACCACAACCTGGAATCAAAATTTTTATATTTTTATCAGTCAGCTGGTCAATGTATTCTTTTATAGGTGTAGAAATTGAGCCGATATCCCAACCAGTTTCATTATTTATATAACGATTGTTCCAAAATTCTTTAGAAAGTGTAGGTAATTCCATTGTTTTTTAATAAAAAAGCCCCACGCTTTGGCGTGGGGCTTAAAATTAATTTTTTTATTTCAATTACAAGTAGGTTTGAAGATTGTTAGTTCTTGAAAGTCTTCTCATTCTTCTTAAACCTCGTTCTTTTATTTGTCTAATTCGTTCTCTTGTTAAGCCAAAATGACTGCCAATTTCTTCCAAAGTCATTTCTTTTCTACCACTTAAACCGTAGAATAAACGAATTACTTCAGCTTCCATTCCTTTTAAGTATGATAAAGTTCTTTCGATATCAGTTGATAAAGATTCGTGAATTAAAGTGTCGCTGGGAGCTGGTGTTCCATCACTTTCAATAACACTAATTAAACTGTTGTTATCTTCATCATTTGCCATTGGAGCATCTAACGAAGCTTGTTTTTTTGACATTTTTCTGGAATTTTGAACTTTTTCTAAATCCATGTCTAAAATATCAGCCAATTCTTCATCGGTTGGCTCACGTTCCATAGTTTGTTCAAAATCGCTAGAAGCTTTATTTATTTTTTGAATTTCACCTAAACGGTTGTGAGGTAAACGAATGGTTCTAGAATTATCAGCCGCAGCCTTTAAGATACTTTGTCTAATCCACCAAACAGCATAAGAAATAAATTTAAATCCTTTGGTGTGGTCGTATCTTTTTGCTGCTTCAATTAAACCTAAGTTTCCTTCGTTAATTAAATCTTCTAGTGTTAAACCAGTGTTTTGATATTGTTTAGCAACACTAATTACGAATCTTAAATTGGCTCTAACTAATCTATTCAACGCTCTATCGTCGCCATCTTTTATTTTTTGAGCTAAATCAACCTCTTCATCAGCAGTAATCATCGGCTCGCGTGATACTTCCTGAAGATATTTTTCAAGAGATTTACTTTCTCTTTTGGTAATTTGCTGTGTAATTTTTAACTGCCTCATTATTGTTTTTATCTAGTTCTATTGTTAATATGTTTGTTAGCAAAAATTGTGCTAAAATTAGTTTGTACCACCTATTGTCAGTATTTGTTTATTTATAACGTACAAAAGCGACAAAATGTTGCTTTTAGATTTAAAATTTAACGATATTTTAACATGGTTTTATTTGACAATATGTCATATATCATAATTCTATTAAATTTATTTTAGTTTCTTTATCACAATTTTTTCATCTGTAAAGTCAATCCCCCAACTTTTATCAAACACTTTTGAAATATATCTGTGATATAAATTTAATCGTACGTTTTTATTTTTTTCTTTTTCTTTTTCGCTCTGTTCGCCTGTAAACTCAAAGGAATTTACATTTGGGTGTTCATTTTTATATAATCGAACAACTTCAACAATAGTTGCCATTACCCGATAAACTTCTCCTTTGTTGGTAATACTGTATTCTTCACCTTCATATTCATCGTTGGTAACACCAAAAACGATGGTGGCATTTAAAATATTATCTTGTTTTCTGCCAAACCTAACTTCATAATTTACATCATTATCTGTTGTAAATGAATAAACAGTACCACTTTTTATAGCTGGAAGGGTTATTTTATATGAATCTATATTCGGCATTTTCAGTCTGCGAAGGTTTAAAAAATTCATGAAATAAAAAAATAAAATTTAACATGAATTAGGATTTATTACATTTGAGGCAAATTTTAAGTGTAAATGGTAAAGTTTGGTAAATGGTTAGGCGGTGGTTTAGGTTGGGCATTTGGTGGTCCAATTGGTGCAATTTTAGGTTTTGCAGTTGGCTCTGCAATTGATTCGGTAGTAAGTGTTGATGGTAATGTGGTTGTAAATGGCTCGCACGGCAGAAATAGACCTAATGATTTTAGTTTAAGCCTTTTGGTGTTGATTGCTGCTGTGATGAAAGCCGATGGTAAAGTAGTGAAATCGGAATTGGATTACGTAAAACAATTTTTTTTAAAACAATTTGGGTCAAATCATACTCAAGAGCTATTGATTACGTTAAGAGATATACTTCAAAAAGAAATTCCTGTACATGAAGTTTGTTTGCAAATTAAAACATATACCCTTTATCCTGCCAGATTACAACTCATTCATTTGTTGTTTGGTGTTGCAGCTGTTGATGGTCATGTTCATCATAATGAGTTAAATGTTATTCAGCAAATTGCATCTTATTTGGGTATAAAACCCAATGATTTTACTTCCATTAAAGCCATGTTTTTTAAAGAGGTGGATGGCGATTACAAAATCTTAGAAATTGACAAAAACGTTCCTGATGACGAGGTTAAAAAAGCATACCGACGAATGGCTGTTAAATATCACCCCGATAAAGTAAGCCATTTGGGAGATGAGTTTCAACACTCGGCTAAAGAAAAATTCCAGAAAGTACAAGAAGCTTACGAAAATATTAAAAAACAAAGAGGATTAAACTAAAAGGTTAGTCGCTTTTTCTTTTTAGTGCAGGTTGTTTTTTATCTTTAAAAAGCAACGAATCTGCCTGAGGTTGTTTTAGCTCGATAAAACATAATTTAAACAAGTTAAAGTCATATTTGACCTTTACTGTTTTTTGTTGTTCACTTTCTTGTGGATTTAGCGTTTTGGCAAAACCATTTACGCTTAACAATCCTAAAAATAAGGTAAGAATGATAACTTGAGCTTTCATAACATGAAAATTTATTTATCAAATATATTAAATAATTGAATAACCTATTTTTTATTAACAGAAATTAACAAGAAAAGTCCTCACATTGCTGCAAGGACTTTTCAAATATCAACTAAAATTATTTCTTAGTATCTGTAATGTTCAGCTTTAAATGGACCATTAATATCAACACCAATATATGCAGCTTGATCTGGACGTAAAGAGGTTAATTCAACACCAATTTTGGCCAAGTGTAATTTTGCTACTTTTTCATCTAAATGTTTAGGTAACATATAAACTTCATTTTTATAAGCTGCTGTATTTGTCCATAACTCTAATTGAGCTAATGTTTGGTTAGTAAACGAGTTACTCATTACAAACGATGGGTGACCTGTAGCACAACCTAAGTTTACCAATCTTCCTTCAGCTAAAATAATAACATCGTTACCTTTTACATTGTAAATATCAACTTGTGGTTTAACAGTATCTTTGGTATGACCATAATTTTTATTTAACCAAGCCATGTCAATTTCATTGTCGAAATGACCAATGTTACAAACGATGGTTTTATCTTTCATGGCTTCAAAATGATGACCTTGAACGATATCTTTGTTTCCAGTAGTAGTTACAATAATATCTGCATCTGCAATAACCGTTTCTAATTTTTTAACAGCAAATCCGTCCATCGCAGCTTGTAAAGCACAAATAGGGTCAATTTCTGTAACCACCACTCTTGCTCCAGCTCCTTTTAACGAAGCAGCAGAACCTTTACCTACATCACCATAGCCACAAACCACAGCAACTTTTCCAGCCATCATAATGTCAGTAGCTCTTCTAATAGAATCCACTAACGATTCTTTACAACCGTATTTGTTATCGAATTTCGATTTAGTTACTGAATCGTTAACATTGATTGCAGGCATCACCAAAGTTCCATTTAATACTCTCTCATAAAGACGGTGAACTCCAGTTGTAGTTTCTTCCGATAAACCTTTAATGTCTTTAGTTAATTCCGGATAACGGTCAAAAACCATATTGGTTAAATCACCACCATCATCTAAAATCATGTTTAACGCTTTTCCGCCTTTAAAAGCAAAAATAGTTTGTTCAATACACCAGTCAAATTCTACTTCGTTCATTCCTTTCCAAGCATAAACAGGAATTCCAACAGCAGCAATTGCAGCAGCAGCTTGATCTTGTGTAGAGAAAATGTTACAAGAAGACCATGTTACTTCAGCACCTAATTCAATCAATGTTTCAATTAAAACAGCAGTTTGAATAGTCATGTGTAAGCAACCAGCAATTCTAGCACCTATAAGAGGTTTAGATTTACCAAATTCTTCTCTTAAACTCATTAACCCTGGCATTTCTGCTTCGGCTAATCTTATTTCTTTACGTCCCCATTCAGCAAGGGTGATGTCTTTTACTTTGTAAGGTAATTTTTCTACCATTGTGTTACTCATTGTATTTAGTTTTTATAAATTTGGAATCCAAAGTTAACCAATTACTTTATAACATTTATAAAATGCCAATTCTACATAAAAAAGATATTAACAATTCATTATCTATAGGTATTTGGCACATTGTTGAGAGTAAAGAAAATTTGCTTGAAATGTATGTTGATAGAGGGCTTGATGCTACTAATGTTATTAAAACCAAAAGTGAACTACGATTAAAACAATGGTTGGCAGTAAGGTTGCTTTTGCATGAATTTTATCAAGATGTAGAAATTAGCTACAACAAATTTGGAAAACCTTTTTTATCGAATAAGGTGGAAATTTCTATTTCTCACGCTGGAGATTATGCAGTAATTGCATTAAACACCTCAAAAAAATGCGGAATTGATATTGAAAAAATTTCTTCAAAAGTGAATCGAATCAAACATAAATTTTTAAATACAAAGGAATTAGAAATTGCCAAAACAGTAGAAGAACTTACACTGTTTTGGTGTGCTAAAGAGGCTTTATATAAATTGTATGGCGAGAAAGAATTGATTTTTAACGAGCAACTTTTTGTTAGCTACCAAAGCAAACCAAATGCTATGCAAGGACGTATTAAAAGTGGTAGTAACGATGAGCAGCACGATTTAATGACTGAAAAAATTGAAGACTACTTTCTTGTATATACTATCTAATGATTAATATTGCAATTGAATGATGAATAATAATATATACGACGGTTTAAAGGCTAAAAGTGCTGAAAACAAAAAAATGTTTTCGGTATTAATTGATCCTGACAAACAAAATTTTGCCGACTTGCACAAAACTGTTACCAAATGCAACGAGTCCAAAATCGATTTTTTTTTGGTGGGTGGAAGTATTATTACCAAAGGCGATATTAACACCACCGTTCGTTTTATTAAAGAAAATTCAACCATTCCAGTGGTATTATTTCCTGGAAACCATCAACATGTAAGCCAACATGCCGATGGTATTTTGTTTTTGTCGTTAATTTCTGGTCGTAACCCAGCTTTTTTAATTGGAAATCATGTGTTGGCTGCACCCATCATACAAAAAACTGATTTAGAAGTACTTTCAACGGGTTATTTATTGGTAGATTGCGGAACAACCACCACTGCTATTTACATGAGTGAAACTGCCCCATTACCGTATCATAAACCTGATATTGCAGCAGCAACAGCTTTAGCTGGAGAATATTTAGGCTTAAAAATGATTTACATTGATGGGGGAAGTGGAGCTCCAAAAACCATTTCTACCGAAATGATTAAACAAGTAAAATCGGTGTTGAGTATTCCATTAATTATTGGTGGAGGAATAAAATCAGCTATTCAGGCACGAGAAATATACCAAGCAGGTGCCGATATCATTATTATTGGTAACGGAGCTGAAGAAAATCGCAATTTAATTCAAGAAATTGCCGATGTTAAAGATTCTTATAATTTGTTGGTAAAACAAAATTAAAACAACTCTAACTGCGTTGGAACACGTTCTTTTTCTACTTCTTTTTTTACCTTAAAAATTAAGAATATTGTCAAACTGTTTAATTGTTATTACTAAGATTAAAATTTACTTTAAAAAGTTATTTTAAACATTCAAGGGTTATTTCAACCCTCTGTTTTCTATCAATGCATCAATATTAGGTTCTTGACCTCTAAAGTTTTTGTATAAAATCATTGGGTCATCAGTTCCTCCTTTCGAAAGTACTTGTTCTCTAAAAAGTTTGGCTTTTTCCTGATTAAAAATATCACTGGTTTCTTTAAAAGCTTGAAATGCATCTGCATCAAGCACCGCAGCCCAAATGTAAGCGTAATATCCAGCAGAATAGCCACCGCTAAAAACATGATTAAAATAAGTGCTTTTGTAACGGGGTAATATTTCACTAATTAAGCCAATTTCATACATGGCTTTCTTTTCGAAATCGGCAGTATTTTGTAATTCAGGAGTTGTTAGGTTGTGCCATTTTAAATCTAAAATTGCTGCTGCTAAATATTCGGTAGTTGCAAATCCTTGATTAAATTTACGGGAGTCTTGTAATTTTTTCATCAATTAATCAGGAATAACTTCTCCTGTTATGTAATGCTTGGCATACATTTTTAAAACCTGTGGTTCTCCTGCCCAATGTTCCATAATTTGAGAGGGGAGTTCTACAAAATCTCTCGATACTGCTGTTCCTGATAATTTTTCGTAAGTGGTATTTGAAAGTAAGCCATGTAATCCATGGCCAATTTCATGATACATGGTTTCTACTTCTTCAAAAGTTAAAAGTGCAGGTTTATCGGCGGTTGGTTTGGTAAAATTTAATACATTAGTTATAATTGGAGTAACTAACTTGCCATTTTTATAGGATTGGTCACGGTAGGAACTCATCCATGCACCACCTCGCTTACTTTCTCGTGGATGAAAATCCATAAAAAATATGCCGATGTGTTTACCGTTATTTTCTTGTACTTCATAAGCAAAAGCATCAGGGTGGGGGGTAGGAATGTCGTTTCTTTCGATAAATTTAATATGGTATAGATTTCCAATGACATCGAATAATCCTTTTCTAACATTGTTGAGTTCAAAGTAAGGTTTAAGTTCTTCTTCGTCTAAATCGTATTTTGCTTTACGTACTTTTTCAGCGTAGTATGACCAATCCCATGAGGCTAATTTAAAATTTCCACCCTCAGCATCAATTATTTTTTGCATTTCAGCAACTTCTTGTTTAGCCATTGGTAAAGCTCTGTTCCATAAATTAATCAGGAGTTCGTTTGCTTCCTCAGGAGTTTTAGCCATGTTGTCTTCTAAAGTGTAATCAGCCCAAGATTTGTATCCCAATAAGTTTGCTTTTTTTACTCGTAAAGAAGCTAATTTGGCTACATTGTTATTGTTGTCAAACTCGTCACCGTTGTTGCCTCGATTCATCCATGCGGTATATACTTTTTTTCTTAACGCTCTATTTTCTGCATATTGCAAAAGTGGCATCCAACTCGATTTGTGTAAGGTTATTAACCATTTTCCTTCCTGACCCGAATTTTTGGCTTCTAATGCCATTGCTTCTTTTATCGATTGTGGTACACCTGCTAATTCTTTTTCGTCGTTTATAAAATGTTTCCAATTATTGTCTCCTTTAAGCGTGTTTTCTCCAAATTGTATCGACAATAAACTCAGCTCTTTATTTATTGTACGTAACTCTTCTTTCTTATCTTCTGCCACATTTGCTCCGCTTCTCACAAAATCTTTATAAATTTCTTCTACCAGTTTTTTTTGCTCCAGATTCAAATTAATATGATTCTCTTTATCATTTCCTTTTGCGTTTTGAGTTAATGAATTCCGATTATCATAAATCGATTTAATTCGATCGAAAAGTTGAGCATTTAATCTAATATCATCGGTATGTTTACTCATTAAAGGAGATAATTGTTTAGCTATATCCTGCAATTCTTTGTTAGTGTTTGCCGATGTTTGATTGTAGAATACATTACCTATTTTTGTTAATAGAGTTTTGCTGTATTCTAATGCTTCAACAGTATTTTGAAAGGTGAGATTCTCTTTATTGGTTACAATTTTTTCAATTACATCCCTTTGTTCAGCCATACCTTTTTCAAAGGCAGGTAAGTAATGTTCCGGTTTTATTTTTTCAAAATCAGGAACTTCAAATGGAGTGGTATATTTACTAAAAAAAGGATTTTCTACAATTTTTTCTTGTGCATTTATAGTAGCCATAAACAAAAATGTTGTTACAATTAGGTTAACTCTCTTTTTCACGTTCAAAATGTTTTTAAGTTTTACTTTTCAAAAGTATAATTAAAAACAGGTATTATAATGCTTAAAATCATATAAATAAATTTGATAATAAGGCTTTTAAACAAAAAAACTCGACAATTTGTCGAGTTTTTTTAAGGATAACAAGTTGTTTTTATTTTACTGAATCTACAACCGCTTTGAAAGCATCAGGGTGATTCATTGCTAAATCAGCTAAAACTTTTCTGTTCAATTCGATATTCTTTTTACCTAACTGACCCATTAATTTAGAGTAAGATAAACCATGTATTCTTGCTCCTGCATTAATTCTTTGAATCCAAAGTGATCTAAAATCTCTTTTCTTTAATTTTCGTCCAGAATAAGCATAAACACCAGCTTTTTCAACTGCGTTTTTTGCTACTGTCCATACATTTTTTCTTCTTCCAAAAAAGCCTTTGGCTCTTTTTAAAATTTTCTTTCTTCTAGCTCTTGAAGCTACTGCGTTTACTGATCTTGGCATAATTTCTTACGTTTTTTGGTAGTTAGTGTTCTTTTTTAAGACTCTTTAAACTAAATACCTGGTTTCAAACTTTTTTTAATTTACGATAACCGATTAAGTTAACATTTACTGTATAGCTGAATAATCAGATACACAATTGCAATTTAATGTTTTTCTCGTCAGTAACATCTACTGTTCCGAATTTAGTTAAATTACGCTTTTGTTTAGTCGATTTTTTAGTTAAAATGTGACTTTTAAAAGCATGTTTTCTTTTGATTTTTCCTGTTCCAGTCAATCGGAATCTTTTTTTAGCACTGGAAACAGTTTTCATTTTAGGCATACTACTTTATTTAAATGGTTTATTACTTACTTTTCTTTTTTGGAGATAAAAACATAAACATTTTTTTACCTTCCAGTTTTGGCATACTTTCAACAACTGCAATTTCTTCTAAAGCTTGAGCCATTCTTAACAACAAAATTTCTCCTCTATCTTTAAAAACAATTGATCTACCTTTAAAAAATACAAAAGCTTTTACTTTTGAACCTTCTTTTATAAATTTCTCAGCATGTTTGCATTTAAACTCAAAATCATGCTCATCTGTATTTGGACCGAAACGAATTTCTTTTAAAACAATTTTTTGAGCGTTTGCTTTAATTTCTTTTTGTTTCTTTTTTTGGTCGTATAAAAACTTTTTATAATCAACAATTTTACAAACCGGAGGCACTGCATTTGGTGAAATCTCTACTAAGTCTAAGCCTAATTCTTTAGCTAATTCCAATGCTTTAGCAATTGAATAAACTTCTGGCTCAATACCGTCGGCTATTACACGAACTTCTTTTGCATAAATTCGATCATTAATTTTGTGAGCATCTTGTTTTGCGTTTTTATCAAAACGACCTCTGTTTGTTCCAAACGGTTTTAACTCTGCCAAATTTATTTTTAATTATTAATTATTTTTTTAGACAAGGCATTAATACTAATTTGTGGTATTAACTACTAAATCTTTTTTTATATCTTCATTTATGATGTTTGCGAATTCTTCAATACTAAAATTACCTAAATCTCCTACACCATGTTTTCGTACCGAAACTTGATTGCTTTCCGCTTCTTTCTCCCCTAAAATCAGCATAAACGGAACTTTTTTAAGTTCTGTATCTCTAATTTTTCTACCTACTTTTTCGTTCCTGCCGTCAATAAAGCCGCGAATATCGTAATTATTTAGCAAACTTAAAAGATTTTCTGCTTTTTCGTTGAATTTTTCACTGATAGGTAAAATTGCTACTTGATCGGGAGTTAACCAAAGTGGAAAGTTTCCTGCACAATGTTCGATTAAAACTGCTACAAATCGTTCCATTGAACCAAATGGGGCACGATGAATCATAACTGGTCGGTGCATTTCGTTGTCGCTACCTTTGTATTCCAATTCAAAACGTTCTGGTAAATTATAATCCACTTGAATGGTTCCTAATTGCCAACTTCGTCCTAAAGCATCTTTTACCATAAAATCTAGCTTAGGACCATAGAAAGCAGCTTCGCCTAATTCAACAACAGTTTTTAAACCTTTTTCGTTTGCAGCAACTACAATGGCTTTTTCAGCTTTTTCCCAGTTTTCGTCACTACCAATATATTTTTCTTTGTTTTCGGGGTCACGTAACGAAATTTGAGCAGTATAATTTTCAAAACCTAAAGCCTTAAAAACATAAAGTACCAAATCAATTACTTTTTTAAACTCGTCTTCCACTTGGTCTGGTCGGCAAAAAAGATGAGCGTCATCTTGAGTAAAACTTCTAACTCTGGTTAACCCATGTAATTCACCACTTTGTTCGTAACGATAAACTGTTCCAAACTCAGCATATCTTACTGGTAAATCTTTGTAAGAACGAGGCGAGCTTTTGTATATTTCGCAGTGATGAGGGCAGTTCATTGGTTTTAGCAAAAATACTTCACCTTCGTTAGGTGTTAAAATCGGTTGAAATGAATCGGCTCCATATTTTTCGAAATGCCCAGAAGTAACATACAACTCTTTACTTCCAATATGCGGAGTAATTACTGGTAAATAACCAGCTTTCATTTGTGCTTTTTTTAAAAAATTTTCTAAACGTTCCCGAAGCATAGCACCTTTTGGCAACCACAATGGCAAACCCTGTCCCACTTTCGCAGAAAATGTAAAAAGTTCCAACTCTTTACCAATTTTACGGTGGTCTCTAAGTTTAGCTTGTTCAAGTAATTCCAAATATTCTTCCAACAACTTTTGTTTTGGAAAAGAAATTCCATAAACCCTAGTCAATTGATTTTTTGTTTGGTCGGCTCGCCAATAAGCACCAGCAACGTTCATTACTTTAAAAGCTTTAACTATTCCTGTGTTAGGAATGTGTCCACCTCGACATAAATCTGTAAAATCGGAATGGTCGCAGAAAGTAATTTCACCGTCAGTTAAGTTTTCAATCAACTCAACTTTGTATTCGTTACCTTCTTTTTTATATTTTGCTAATGCATCAGCTTTACTAACAGGTTTAATTTTAAAATCAGCCTTTTCACGAGCCAGTTCTAAAAATTTATCTTCAATTTTTTTAAAATCCTCTTCTCTAATTGGAGTAGGAGAGTCCACATCGTAATAAAAACCGTTTTCAATGGCTGGTCCAATAGTTAATTTAATTCCGGGATAAAGTTTTTCTAAAGCTTGTGCTAAAATGTGAGCAGAAGAATGCCAAAATGCTTTTTTGCCATCTTCGTTATCAAAAGTGAATAATGTAACCTTTACATCAGTAGTTATAGGCGTTGTAACTTCAACGGTTTTGCCGTTTACTTTTGCAGAAATTACATTTCTAGCAAAACCTTCACTAATACTAATTGCAACGTCCATCGGACTGCTTCCTTTTGGCAACTCTTTAATTGCACCATCGGGTAAAGTTACTTTAATCATCTTCTGTTAAAATTTATAAGGGTGCGAAGTTAAGGAAAAAAGTGTTATTAATTACCGGTTTTCAGTACTCAGTTCACAGTTTTCAAACTTCTAACTTCTTAAATTCTACTTTATTTCCTCAAAATGAGCTGTAAAATGCCTTAAAAACTTATTTTCCTTAGTGATTCTGTAGCCTTTTACTTGATTTTTTTCTTTTAAAATTTCATCAAATGTTTCAATTACATATTCAATATGGCTTTGCGTATAAACCCTACGTGGAATAGCCAATCGAACCAATTCCATAGCCGCAGGAATTAATTTGCCATTTTCATCGTATTTACCAAACATTACAGAGCCAATTTCTACCGTTCTGATACCTGCTTTTTTGTACAATTCGCACGCCAAAGCCTGACCTGGGTATTGGTCAACAGGAATATGAGCATACAATTTTTTTGCATCGATGTAAACGGCATGGCCACCAATAGGCATCATTACTGGAATTCCCATTTTGTGTAAGTGTTCGCCTAAATATGCTGTACTTTTAATTCGGTATTCCAAATAACTAGGATCAAAAACTTCTTTTAAACCAATGGCTAAGGCTTCCATATCTCTACCAGATAAACCACCGTAAGTAGAAAAACCTTCAGTGATAATTAACAACATTGTACAGGCTTCTGCCATGGCTTTATCACGTAAGGCTAAAAAACCACCCATATTTACCAAAGCATCTTTTTTAGAACTCATTGCAGCACCATCGGTTAACGAAAACATTTCCTGAGCAATTTCTTCATACGTTTTGTTTTCGAAACCTTCTTCACGGTGTTTTATGAAATAAGAATTTTCGGCAACACGACAACAATCCAGCAACAATAAAACACCGTGTTTTTTACAAATTTCACTTACCTCACGGGTGTTTTTCATGCTTACAGGTTGTCCTCCACCACTGTTGTTGGTTACTGTTAAAATTACAGCACCAATGTTTTTTGAACCTTTTTCCTGAATTAATTTTTCCAGACGTTCAGTATTTATGTTTCCTTTAAAAGGATGAATTAATGCTGGGTCGTTCGATTCGTCTATGGCAATGTCGATGGCTTCAGCACCTGAAAATTCAATATTAGCACGAGTAGTATCAAAGTGAGTGTTGCTGATAAAGGTTTTCCCTTTTCCGCCTAAATGACCATAAATAATACGTTCTGCAGCTCTACCCTGATGAGTTGGTAATATAAATTCCATACCAGTTAAATGTTTCACAGCATTTTCCATACGTTCCCACGATTTTGAACCAGCATACGATTCGTCGCCACGCATAATTCCAGCCCATTGTTCAGCACTCATGGCAGAAGTTCCGCTATCGGTCAAAAAATCGATGATAACTTGACCGGATTGTAATAAAAAAGGATTGTTGTGAGCTTGTTTTAAGTATTCTACTCTTTGTTCTTCGGTAGTTACATAAATGGGCTCAATCGATTTAATTTTAAAAGGTTCTATAATAGTTTTGTGTTTCATTTTTTTTAATTTGAAAATTTATAATGTGTAAATGTGAAGATGTGGGAGATGTGTAAATTTCCAATGACTAATTACACTTTTACTAATTAAAAAAAGAATCTCTACGCTTTATGTTACGTAAGTATGAGAGTGCTTTAATTCTAGAAAGAAAATAATAGGTATGTTCTTGACACATGGAGCAAATTTCACTAATCTTTAAAGCTTAAATTATGATAAATATCAGTTGTGATTTTTTTTTTAGCTGGGAATTTACTCGGTACTTTGCTAAGTTAAATATTAATAAAAATGGACGAAAAAATTATAAAATATATAAAAAAAAATAAAGTGTTAACCATAGCAACTTCAGTTGATTATTTTCCGTATTGTGCCATTTGTTTTTATGTTTTTGATGAGCAATCGACTACATTAATTTTTTTGTCGGATATTACTACAAAACACATTACTGATGCTTTAACAAATAATAAGGTGGCTGGAACCATAACCACAGAAGTTGTTACAGTTGCAAAAATTCAAGGGATACAATTTACCGGTGAGTTTATAAACCCTGATGAAATACAAGAAGCAAGTTTCTACGAAAAATATTACTCAAAATTTCCATTTGCAAAAGCAAAACCATCTCCAATTTGGGGTGTCCAATTATCTTCTATTAAAATGACCGACAATACTTTAGGTTTTGGTAAAAAACTGTTGTGGGACAGAAAATAGTTGTTACATTTATAACAAAAATTAATTATTTATTTGTTTTAAAAACATTTTTTTATAAAAACAAGAGCGTTTAGCTATTGAAGTGTCTTGTAAAATAAGGTAAAGGAGTTGTTTGTTTATTTTTTAACATTTAATTGAAGATTTGTTAACTAAAAATTCTGAGGCATCCTATTTCAAAAAAAATCGTTTAGTTTGATAATAATGATTATCAACTAAATATTTTCATAGATGGATAGAGTTTTTACTAAGTTAAGTTTTGTTTTATTGTTTGCAATAGTTCCATTTTTTGGGTTTGGTCAAACATTATTTACTGAAAATTTTGAAACATGTGGAACAGGAAACATTGGAACGGGAGGACTTTGTAATTGGAAACAAATTAATGTTAGTGGTTCTTGGAGTAATTGGAGGCTGTATAGCACATGTAATATTATTGCTGGAACAAGAACATTAGGCTTGTATGATGATAATTGGGCTACTGCTTGTGATTATGATTGGGATAATTCAAATAATAAAATAGCATATTTTTATACATCAAAAGTTAACGCCACAGGTTATAATTCGCTTAAAATGAATTTTAAATGGAGATGTGGAGGTGAAAATGGATGGGATTATGGGAAAATTGTTTATTCATTTGATGGAAGTACTTGGACAGATGTTGTAGCAACACAATACCGAGGGCAGACTACAACACAAACTGTTACTAATCTTGCTATGCCTGCTGCATTAGATAATCAGCAGTTTTATATTGGGTTTAGGTGGATAAATGATAATAGTACGGGTAGTGATCCAGGTTTTACTGTAGATGATATTACAATTACTGCTACATCTAGTTGTGCAGTTGTTGCTGGCACATCATCATCTTCAATAACCCAAGCATGTGGGGCAACTAATACCACTTTATCATTGGCTGGAGAAGGAGCAGGAACCATACAATGGCAGCAATCAACGGATGGCGGAACAACATGGGTAAATATTGCAGGAGCTACAACAGATCCTTATGTGTTTGCAGCAACTGTAAATGCCATGTTTAGAGCTGCTGTAACTAGTGGGTGTACTTCTTATTCAACAACTTCATCAATCACTTTTTCATGTGATATCATACATCCTGCTGCTGGATTTGCATCAACAACCATACAATGTGGAAGTTCATATACCTACAAAGATCCAGGTAATACAGCAAATTATGGAAATGATCAAAATGGATTAATAACCATTTGTCCTTCTACTGCTGGACAGTATGTAAATGTAAATTTTACAGCCTTTAATACCGAAAGTGGTTTCGATTATTTTTATGTGTTTGATGGTGGGGATGCAAGTGCACCTATACTAGGAATTTATTCTGGCAATGGAGCTTTAAGTGGAAATGTAAAAGCTACAGCTTCAAATACTGCAGGATGTTTGTCGTTTCGATTTTATTCAGATGGAGGAACTACTTATGCAGGGTGGCAAGGAACAGTAACTTGTTCAGGAACTCCATCAGCTACAGTTCCTTCTAGTAACCCTGAAGATTGTCAGGGAGCAATCCCTATCTGTAACAATGGTACTTTTACTGGTGGCACAAACAACTATGGATTTAATGAACTTCCTGACCAATGGAATTCATGTTTAGGTAATGCAGGGCAACGAGGTGAATATGAATCTACATGGGCTGTATTTTCTCCTGCAACAAGTGGTACAATTGGTTTTTCCATCACTCCAACATCAGCGTGTGATTATGATTGGGCTATTTGGGGTCCATACAACTCACTTCAATGTCCAGCATTTAATAACGATGTTCCAATTCGTTGCTCATCTTCGAGTTTGGCAAGTACTGGTAATCCAGGAACTACTGGATTAATTGCCCCTGCAGCAGATGTTATTGAACAAAATGGTGAATATGGTGGAGGTGCGAATGAAAATGGGAAATTGTCAACTATGAATGTTCTTGCTGGTGAAATATATGTAATGATGTTGGATAATTGGGATGCAAATGTAACACCATTTGCCTTAAATTGGAATTTGACAAATGGGGCAACCTTAGATTGTACTCCAGCATTACCAGTAACTATGTCGAGTTTTAATAATACCTGTAAGAATGGAAATACTTTATTGGAATGGACGACCGCTAGTGAAGTTAACAATGATTATTTTGCTATAGAACGAAGCGACCAAAGTTTTGAATTTTACGAAATTGGAAGGGTCAAAGGTTTAGGAAATTCAAATAATAATAATAGTTATTCGTTTTTAGACCCTGCATTTAATAATAAAACAACTTATTATAGAATAAAACAAGTTGATTTTAATGGAGAATTTCGTTTCCACAGAATTATAGCTTCTAGCTGTTATAAAACTGAATTCGAAGTGGTTAATCATCAATTAACTAGCGATAATTTAGATTTGACAGTAAATAGTTTTGAAAATGAGGGCGTAATAATTTATTTATACGACTTACAAGGCAGATTAATTATTGAATCAAATCATCAATTGACTCAAGGAAATAATAAAATAAACTTAAACCACATTAATATTCAGTCAGGAATTTATTTAATAAACATCGTGGGCGAAGTTCATCATTATCAAACTAAGTTGATTAGGAAATAACAATAACTACAATATGATTTGATTAATTGACCTTATTTGAAAAAGTAAGGTCAATTTTTTTTGTGAAAGTTAGATTTAAAAGTCAACATGCAACTTAACATTTAACTGGCGTGATGTTAGGTAATTTGGAACAGCATAATTTCTGCCAGACACATCTTCAACCCATAAGTAAGAAATAACATTGTTGATTTGAAGTAAGTTAAATACTTCGGCACTTACCCACACGTTTTTTAGGTACTTCAAAGCATTTGATTTATGTTCTTTTTTATCGCTTTTTAAATGGTACGAAAAACCGATATCTACCCTTCTATAATCGGGCATTCTAAAAGTTGATTTATATCTTTCGTGGGTATTTGTTGGTCCAAAAGGCAAACCTATTCCGTAATACAAGGCGATGTGCATTTTAAAACTGGGTAATTTTGGAATATAATCTTGGAAAAAAATTGAGGCATTAACTCGTTGGTCGGTTGGGCGAGGAATAAAACCAGGCTCTATTCTTATACTATCAACAACTTTATTATTAACAGTATAACCTGAAATTATTTTTTCTCCTTCACTGTTGTAAAAATCATAATAAAAATCATCAGTTAAATCTTCTTGGGTTTTCATAATAGATAAGCTGAACCACGATTCAACACCTTTAACAAACTCACCGTTTACTTTAAAATCGGTGCCATAAGCATAAGCATTTGCATTATTTTTGGCATAATACCGAATTCTAACATTTTCAATTTCGTAAGGAATAACATTTTCTAAATATTTGTAATAGATCTCAGTAACCAATTTAAAAGGACGCCCCCAAGCTTTAAAATTACGGTCGACCCCAAAAACACCTTGATAAGATACTTGTGATTTAATGTTTGGATTAATGGTTCCATCAAAATTTCTCATTTCACGGTAGAATGGTGGTTGATAATAAACACCACCAGAAAGTCTAAACAGAAAATCTTTTTCCCAATTCGGAATAATTGAGAAAGAACCTCTTGGACTCACAATTAATTCATTGTTATAATCCCAATAATTGGCTCTTGTCCCAATAGATGCTGCAAATTTTATAGAATCAGCTTCCCATTTCCAAGTTCGTTGTAAATAGGCACTGTATCGGTTACTGTTTAAATCTATTCTTGATTTTAAAACTTCATTTAATTCGAGCAACTGATTGGTTTGTGCATTTGGATCGGTATAACCTACAGAATCTGTTGGGTGAGGAGTAGAGTAACCTGTAGAATCTATGTTTTCCCATTCACTTATTTTATCAATAATCATTTCTCTTTGATATTTTACTCCCAAAAAAGTAACATGTTTATTTTTAATAAATTTCCCTTTGTGTTCAATATTAAAAACATTAGCATCTAATCTGTTTCTTGCGTGGTTAAGAAATGAGCCAACCCCTCTGTTAAACTTAACATCACCAAAGGTTTCTTTACTTAAATCTCTTTCTAATTCATCAATACGGTATGCTCCTTCAATATCGTATTTTTCATCCTCTAACGAAGTATAAAACGAACTAATTAACTTTAACTCTAGATTATCTTTTGGAGTAAAAGTATTGGTAAGTGCACCAAAATAAGTAGAGTATTGATCTACTTCTTGTCCGTCAAAAAACACGGTAAGTTGAAGTGCTTCGTTAATCGTTCCAAATTCAGTATTTCTTGTGGCAGGAATAAATTTGTACTTATTTTGAGCTATATTACCTAAAAAACCAATTTCCCACTTTTCTGAAATATCGTAAGTTAAATAAGTTTGAATATCGTAAAAGGATGGTTGGTAATCGCCATCAGTATCTAAGCTTCCAAGCACGTAGCGATTGGTTTTGTACCTAATTCCAGTTAAGTATGTAAACCGATGGTTTTTACTTGCTCCTCCAATATTTACTTGAGCTCCTTGAAGACTCATGGTTGCCGAGCCCGAAAAACCTTCTGGTTCCTTATATTTGATGTCTAAAACTGACGACATTTTATCGCCATATTTAGCACCAAATCCGCCTGCCGAAAATTCAATATCTGCAACCATTTCAGAGTTTATAAAACTCAACCCCTCTTGTTGCCCGCTTCGAATCAAAAAAGGTCTGAAAATCTCTATGTCATTTACATAAATCAAATTCTCATCGTAATTACCACCTCTAACAGAGTATTGCGAACTTAATTCATTATTGGAAGACACACCTGGTAAAGTCTTTAAAATAGCTTCAAAACTCCCCGACGAACTTATAAAACCGCTCGCAAGGTTTGGTTGAATTTTAACCATAGTTGTTATTCGTTCTTTTTCTTCTTTTAATTCAAATTCAGAAATGTTGGTGGTCGATTTATTAATAGTTGGGTTAAATATAGCAGTTTCGCCTTTTTTTAAATTAAATTTTTGTACAATAGGTTCGAAACCAACAAAGGTGATTCCAATTTCAATGTCTTTGTTAGCAGGAATTTTAAGAATAAAAGTACCATCACTTTTGGTAACAGTTCCTTTTGCATTTCCAATAACAGCAATAGTTGCTCCTTCAACAGGTTCGTTATCTTGATTAATTATTTTTCCTGTAACAGTAGCAATATCCTGCGACCATAAAGAAAAAGTCAGGGCTAAAAAAACAATATTTAGGAAAAATTTAAGATTCACTTAATAAAAATTCTAATCATTTGAACCCCGATAGCTATCGGGACAAAAGTAGCAAAAAAGTAACGTTATAACTGATTTCAGCATTTATTATTGCTTAGTTCTTTTTAATAATCTCAGCTAAAACGGACTCTTTGGTTTTTGCATTGGGATAAAAACTCAAAATTTTTTCTAAAACTTCATCAACAATGGTATCAGGACAAGATGCCCCACTTGTTAAAATAATTTTCAAGGGATTATTGGCAGGTAAATATCCATAAGTTTTTACGTGCTTTTTATCGTTATAAATAAAATGGTTAATGGTTGTTGAATCTTTAATTTCGTGAGCCGAATTGATGAAATAAGTAGGAAGTTTTTTCTCGCAAAGTTCAACAATATGGGAAGTGTTGGAACTGTTGTAACCTCCTACAACAATTGCTAAATCAGCCTTTTCGCTCAGTAATCTAATGGTAGATTGTTGATTGTCGTTGGTTGCATAACACAAGGTATCTCTGGTATCAGCAAAATGATTTTTAATTTCATTAGCTCCAAATTTTTTTATCATGGTATCCTTTAAATAATCAGCAATTTCTTGTGTTTCTGTAGCCAACATGGTAGTTTGATTAACTACGCCAATTTTGGTAAAATTAAGTTCAGGGTTGAAATTTTCAGATAATCTATCTTTAAATAGTGTAAAAAAATCTTGTTTAGAAAATGAACCTTGAATGTATTCAGCCACTTTTTTTGCTTCTGTCAAATTTTTAATCACTATGGAGGAAGCATTTTGAGCACTGTGCGAAAAAGTTGCCTTTGTTTCTTCATGGTTGTGTTTTCCATGAATAACAATGGTATAATCTTTTGCTCCAAGTTTCTCTGATTGTTTCCAAACTCTTTCTACAAAAGGACAAGTGGTGTTGTATCTTTTTATTTCAATATTTTTTTCTTGTAATAATTTTTCTATTTCAAGCGTTGTACCAAAAGCAGGGATAATCACAATATCGTCTTTCGAAACCTTATCCCAAGCAATAAATTGATTTCCTTCGGTGTCCATTATAAATTGAATTCCTTTAGCTATTAAGTCTTCATTTACAATAGGGTTGTGAATCATTTGGCTCAATAAATAAATGTTTTTATTGGGATTTTCTTTAACAGCTTTATAAGCAATTTCAATGGCGTTTTCTACACCATAACAAAAACCAAAATGACGAGCAATTATAAATTGTATAGGACCAAAATCAAGTAGAGTAGGAGTAAAGTCTTTTTTTCTAGGATCATTATCTTTTCTCGAATTTTTTATGGTAGAGATAAAAGAACTTTTATAATAAATTGGAATATCAAATGTTCTCATTTTTTGAGTTGAATTAAAACTTAATTTGTTTAGAACCTTTAGAAAAACGTTTAGCAGCGTCAGAGAGTTTACCTTTATTCTTGTTTTCAACTTTTCCTGTTGATTTTATACTTAAACCAGATTCTTTTGCATTTTCTTTCATCTCTTTTGCTTTATCTGCTTCCTCTTTTTCTTTGGCTAAACGTTCTTGTTCTGCTAATGCTCTAGCTTGAGCTTGAGCATCTTCGAATGCTTTTAGTTCTGCTTCTCTTTTTGCTTGAGCTTCAGCCATTTTAGCATTTATTTCAGCCATTTCATTTTCTTTTGCCAATTGCTCTTCTCTGGCTTTTTTTGCTTCTGCTTCTGCTTTTTCTTTAGCCAAACGTTCTTGTTCTTGTCTTTTTGCTGCAGCTTCTTGTTCAGTTTTCGATTTAGACTCATTTGCAGCTTGAAGTTTGGCTTCTGCTTCAGCTTTTTCTTTAGCTAAACGTTCTTGTTCTTGTCTTTTTGCTGCAGTTTCTTGTTCAGTTTTCGATTTAGCTTCATTTGCAGCTTGAAGTTTGGCTTCTGCTTCAGCTTTTTCTTTAGCTAAACGTTCTTGTTCTTGTCTTTTTGCAGCAGCTTCTTGTTCGGTTTTCGATTTGGCTTCATTTGCAGCTTGAAGTTTGGCTTCTGCTGCTGCTTTTTCCTTTGCCAATCGTTCTTGTTCCTGCAATTTAGCAGCAGCTTCCTGTTCGGCTTTCGATTTAGCTTCTAGTTCAGCTTGTTTTTTTG
>CAYJMI010000028.1:0-31833 GCA_964371285.1 uncultured Vicingus sp.
CATAAATACTTCCTCCGCCTTTATTACACGTGTTTTCTATACAAACTAATTGGGTTGATGGAAAATGAATATCATCAGGGTTTATTGCAGATTCGATTAATTCGACTGTTAATCTTCCTTTATCACCTTTTAATAATTTAGTTGCCAAACCCGAATTAAAACCTATTCCTCCTCCTTCATATTTGTATACATGAGCTAATTCATCGCAAATAACTTCTCCTGGCGAATTAGTATGTATTTTAATAGCAATTTGATTTGCCATCGTTCCTGAAGGGCAGAATAAAGCTGCTTCTTTGTTAAAAAGCTTAGCAACTTTTTTCTGTAATAAATTAACTGTTTCATCATCACCAAAAACATCATCACCCACCGTAGCATTTATCATTACCTCTTTCATTGCTTCAGTCGGTTTAGTTACCGTATCACTTCTAAAATCAACAACCATAACATAAATTTAAGAACGTAAAGTTCGTTAATAAAACAAAATGAAAATAAAAAATTTTAATATAGCCCATGGCTTAAACCATGGGCTATATTAAAAATTATTGTTAGCTTTGCGAACCTAAATTAAAGGTCGCGTGGCCGAGTGGCTAGGCTGAGCTCTGCAAAAGCTCCTACGGCGGTTCGAATCCGTCCGCGACCTCAAAAAAAAACCTCTATCAAATGATAGAGGTTTTTTTACAATTATTTTTTTAGAAATTCCACATGTCGTGTTCTAAATTAAACATGTCTTCTTTAATGTTATCAGCTTCTAAAATTAAGTCCAAACCTTTTAGGTACCCTTTATTGTCTCTATCATAAACATTTGATCTTTTATAGATAAAGCTATTAAACATTCTTTTCCAAAAAATATCATCAAAGGTTCTTTTTTCTGCATCATTCTGACGGTTAAACACATCATAATTAGCAAATATATATCTAGCTTCAGGAAAATAAATCCAAAACATTAACTGTTTACCTTTAGATTCACCAGTAGTTTGATCAATAACATTTAAAGCTGGAGCAAGCCCCATAATTCTAACATCCATAATTGAACGTTCTCTGTCAAAAAACCAATCTTCTTTAACTCTGTATTCAACAACATCAATAGAACCATATTCTTCGTAAGTTGAATCTGCTGCACCTTGAATTTCTTCTCCAAAATCATCATAGTTCTTAGATTCTTTCCAAAAACCCATTCTATTTTTAGCTTCAGCTTTTGTCAATTGAACTGTAAACTCATCATCAGCATCACTGTAAGCAGTTATAGTCCCCTCTAGAATCCCTTCTTTCATCACATCAAATAAACTTTTTCTATCTTGAATTGGAGTAATAGGATAATACAACGGATGATTAATTTTTTCACGTAAATCAATCACTCGCCATATTCTTCTGTGCCACATCACGTCAGCTTCACGAACATGGGTATAAGGAATTACTCTTCTTGTGGGAGTATTTTCTTTAATCCACGGTTTATCTAATACTTTGTTTTGGGCAATTAACGTAACGTTAAAAAATACCAAAACACAAACATATATTAATTTACGGTTCATAAAGACCTCCTTTCTAAAAATTAAATAATTTTAATATTAACATTGGCTAATGTTCGTGTAGAACCATCAGGCATTTTAACGCTCATTTTTTCAATATAAAATCGTTGACCACGAGATGCTTTACTAATTAATGCTTGAGCTGCACCATCCATTCTACTACCATTTACTTTAGCATCTTTATAATCACCATTTACGGTAGTTCCTATCTCAAAAGAACTAACCATCACTTTTAAGTCAAATTCAAAACCTTCCATTTTAGCTTGGATTACACCACTTGCTAAATCGCTTTTTGACATGGTACAGGAGCCTGTTTTTCCAGCAATATAAGGTACGGGATCAGGAATTTTTTTAACTCTAAATTCTGATTTACCTAAATTCACTGTTTTTCCATTATCGTCGGTACCAGAAACATTTATGGTAACTTTTCCAATAGCAGTTGGTCGCATAACGTATTGTCCAGCACCACTTCCAGCTCTTAACCCTGGTGCAGAAGCTTTAGCATTAGGCATTGGTGCAGAAACTGATACCGGATTATCAATACCCATGTAAAATACATTCATAGCCGATGCAGCAACGGTTGTAGAAGGCTTGCCTACTTCAAAAGAACTACTAAAAGGATAAATTTTAGGTCCTTTTTTGGTTTTCACCTTAATAATTCCACCCCAATCATGAATGCCTACTCCTTCTTTAATTCTCAAATAACCTTTACCAGATTGGACATCTTTTAATTGATACCAACCGCCATTTCTTTGAGCATCCCAACTATCACCTTTCGAGCCTTTCATGATTTTATTCTCATCGGTTTCTCCTTTTACTACAGCCATACTATCATAGTTACCAATAAAAATCTCTGGGTTATCTAAGTCATTGTATGCAGCAGTAAAAATTTGAGCGGCAAAAGAATCACCATCCATTACATAAGCTTTTTTAGCATAAGCAAAACCATCTACCTTACTAAAAGATACACCTGCCGCATCAATATTTTCGTACAATTTTGCAACAGCCTCTGCCTCAGCACTTCTAACATCCGATTGGATTTTTGATAAAATAGTGATTACGGCAGCTAAAGGAACATGGTAAAAATTAGCACCTTCCCAATTTTTATCATCACCAGAACCTGGTTTAGGATCAGGGGTTTCCAAAATAGATAATGTCTGTTTCATTAAATCATGAACTTCTTTATTCTCTTTAAATAAATCTAACAAGTCAGCCTGAAATTTATTGATTTTTTTTCTTAAATCAACTGCAGTCCATTCCCCATCTTTTGGAGAGGCAGGATCAGCTAATCCCATTTTTTCAGTAGGAATATCGTAATTATCTTTACTTTGTACATTTGAAATTTTATACAACGAATCATGAGATCCTTCAGGAACCTTATCAACTGCAGTTACTAAATGATGTTTTAATTTCAGTATATAATCATAAAGTTCATCAGATATTTTTTGAACTTTGTCAGCTTTTACTTTAAATGGTTTTGCTGTTTCACTATCAATAGCAGCAGCAGCAAATTTAGAATAATATAAATTTGTTTTATCAGCAAAAGTTGCAGTAGAATTTTCAATACCATCGTTTACCACGACAAAGGCATCAAGAATATCTTTAGAAACGTTCATTGCTAATAGAGCAGTTAATACCAGGTACATCATACCTATCATCTTCTGCCGTGGTGGTAATTTTCCTCCTCCCATAATATAGAATATTTAAATGTTAAATAATAAGTTTAAATTAAGCTTTAACTGTCATAGCAGTTAACATATTGCCATAGACATTATTTAACTTAGCTAAATTAATTGCTAATTCTGAGATGTTTTCTTTATATCGTTTGGTGTCTTCAACCGACTCATTCAAATTAGTCATTAATGCATTAATACCATTATACATTGATGTCATTGTTTGAGCTTGTTGTTGAGAACCTGTTAGTTGAGCTTCATAAGACCTGTTCAAAGCTTCTAAGGTAGAAGCCATCTTTTGCATTTCTTGACCAGTTGAAGCTCCTGATTCTGCAGCCGTAGAAAGTGTTGATAACGCTCTTGAAGCCTCTGTATAAGAATCAGCTAATTCACTTACTTTAGATGAAGCCGTTTTTAAACTATTGGTATAATCATTAGTTGCTACCGAAGCATCAGAAATGTTTGATAGCTTATTAGCATTATCACCAAGTTTTCTTAAACCTACACCCAAACTTTCAATCAATTCAGGTCCAATTTTAGCCTCAGCTAACATATCATCTAATTGCTCTGTTACTGGTTTATTAGAAATTGCACCATGACCATGACCTTCATCCATTCCTGCTAATTCAGGATAAACCAACGTCCAATCTAAATCCATGTGAGCTGGTTCAAAAGCTGAGACAGCAAAAATAATTGCTTCAGTACTTAAACCAATAACAAGCATTGGACCAGCACCAGGCCAGTGCATAATTTTAAACATTGCTCCTACAATTACAACGGCTGCCCCCATACCGTAAAGTAGTCCCATTATTGTTTTTCCTTTTTTTGTTTCAAATAAAAATTCTACAAATCCCATAAGTTTTAGTTTTAAAAGTTAATTATTATAGATAGGTTAATTAATTACAATTTAAATATTATCATCTTTTGCACGTCCTAAATAAGTCATTACACATCTGAATCCAATATAACATTTCGCAGTATCTTGGTATTCATAAGTTCTTGTTGAGGTTTGTAAATAGTACCCAACATCTTTCCAAGAACCACCTCTTATCACTTTTCTTTTTAATGAAGGAGGGTCATTTTCATTAGCATCGTAAGTATAATCTGGATTTAAATCATGAGCAAAATTATATGCCGATTCATCAAATGCATTACTTGTCCATTCTGCTACATTACCAGCCATACAATATAAACCATAATCATTAGGATTGTATGAGTTTATTTTTACAGTATGAAAACCACCATCATCAATATAATTACCACGCATTGGTTTAAAGTTTCCTAAGAAACAACCTCTACTGTTTCTGATGTAAGGACCTCCCCATGGATATGGACTTAAATCTAAACCACCTCTTGCAGCCCATTCCCACTCAGATTCTGTAGGTAATCTAAAATCATTAACAATTATACCCCCATTTTCAATTAAAAACCCTTCTAATAGTTGGGTTCTCCAAATACAAAACGCATTAGCTTGTTTCCAAGATACGCCAACAACCGGATAATCATCATAAGCAGGGTGCCAAAAATAATTTTTAGTCATTGGTTCATTGAATGAATAGGTGAAATCATGTATCCAAGCCAAAGTATCAGGATAAACATTAATAACATCTTTCATAATGAATTTAGATCTATCCATACTAAAAGGATGATCTTCAGCATCTCTGCTTTCTCTTAAAGCAGCTCTTTTGTAATCAATCCAATAATATTCATACATTAATTTTCTTGCATCAATTTCCCTACGATTATAAAATCGCTCAGAAGGGATATAAAACATTGGTTCTAAAGCTTCTCTAGCTTCTGGTGAATCCCATTTTAATTTTTCATACCAATTTAACATTGGAGGATCAAGTTCTTCTCCAAATTCGTTTTCTGAAATCGAGTAAGCTTCTTCGTCAACTTCTTCCGCCATTATTCTTCGTGCGAGAGAATCTCTAACCCAAAAAACAAACTGACGATATTCATTATTAGAAATTTCTGTTTGATCCATATAGAATGCCTGAACAGAAACTGTTCTTGATTGAGCAGTAAGAGCATAAGGAACATCTTGGTCAGAAGGGCCCATATTATAACTACCCATTGGAATAAACAACATGCCGAAAGGGTCAGGTTGATACCATTCCTCTCTACCTTGTACTCCAATCAATTCGCCATTACCTTTGCTACAAGCATAAAGTACAGCAATTGTTATTAAAATTAATATTCGTTTCATTATTTTACCTCCTTGTTTTAACTATTCGTTTTATGTTTTATGAATAGTGCCATTTTAAAGTTAACGGCGAACTGCACTTCAACGTAATTAAATTTATTAGGTTACAATTTATTTATAAAAATCTTACAGAGTGATAAACTTCTCTTTTTGGTGGTTTAGTAATATTGGTACAATATTTAAGCATAAACTCCAAACTACCATTACTATAATCACCTAAAGTGGACATTGTAATATCATAAGAAATTCCAACTTTTAAGCCTGGTAATTGAGGAATATTTACACCCGCTAATATTGCAACTGCATCTTCAATTCTGTATGAAACGCCTCCCCATACTAAATTATTGTACATTAATAATGCATTTACATCTAATTGAGTAGAAGCTGCATCGGTTTTTGCAAGGATAGATGGTTTTAATACCCACTTTTTATCCTGTTTAATATCCCAATCGTAACCAGCCATAATATAATAGTGACGAGACTGAGCAAAATTTAAAGCACCAACTGCACCAGGTCCAGTTCCATTAGCTACATCTTTTAACTCTGAAGCTGTTAAATGTAAGGTAGAAATACCCACATACATTTTGTTAGGAATATTATAGTATAAACCCATACCTAAATCAAAAGTACTTGCTGAAGTTCCACCATTTGGAATAGAAGGGTCAAGAGTTGGGTCATCAACAGCAATAAAATCTGAACCAAAAGATTTACTTAAAAGCCCTGCATCTAAACCAATACCTAAAGAACCAGGCCCTAAGGTTAAATGATAAGAATAAGCCAATTTAGCAACTAACGAACTTTCAATTCCTAATTTATCTTGAAAAACGGTTAAACCAACACCATGTTTATTAAATATTAAGGCATCTGCACTAAACAAATGCGTTTGAGGATGACCTTCAAAGCCAGTCCATTGAGTTCTACTTAATAATGTAAAACAAATTCCACCATTAGCACCTGCATAACCAGGATTAATGGCAAGTTTATTAAACATATTTTGGGTAAACTGTGCATCTTGTTGTGCATAAACGCTAGCACCAACAACGACTAATGAGATAGAAAGAATAAGTTTCTTCATATAAATAGAGGGTTTTCTTGTTAATTAATTTACATTATTACACACAATAGTCGGCTAAGATAAATAAAAATATTTTTTCTACAAAAACTTTTTCAACTTTTAATTGTTAATTTCTTGTTGATAACTGAAAATCAGGCTAGTTTTTGAAATGTTTGCCACCATCTATCGGGCATTTCATCTTCGCAAGCTGTTTGATAATCTTTATAAGAACAAGGCACTAATAAATGTCTTTCGTATTTAATTTTCTGATGAGAGGGGTATGGAACGTCCATCCACCAACGTTCACTCTTATCACTTTTATAAAAAATTAGCTCATTTTCACCATTATGTAAATTTACTCTATACTTAATATAAGGTTTCCTTGATCCCACTGGGAAGTCTTTTTTTCTATTGTTAAAACCATCTAAAAAATACCATATCATTTGAGCAACTAAATGAGCGGTTTGTCCATTATTATCGAATTCTGGATTAATTTCATAAAAACCTATTGACGTTAATTTATCACTCAACCCAGCATATCTAGCAATTTGACAAGCTTGTTCGCCATAAAAACCGTTTGGGGATGCATTTGCGTTTCCAGGTGATTCGGATTGTCGAATAGAAGATACATCAAACGAAATAATATCTGCATTACGAACTATAGGCTCCACATCTTCTATATTTTTTTGCACTTGACCTAATCGATAAACATCAAAAAATAATTTATTCATCAATTCTATCTCAGATTTATCTACGAAATATGATTGATATCCTATATTACTATAATTGAATAAAAAATTAGGTTGATGTAAAATGATTTTTGTTAAAAAGTTTGTAGAACTAATTTCCGTATCAGGTTCTCCCAAATCAAAATTTGAATCGATAGAAACTAAATTAACGGTTTGTTCTAAATTTTTGTAAGCTAAAAAATTGGCATAAGTCAAATCTTGACCTCCTCCTATAATAATAGGAATAATCTCCAATTTAATTAATTCCTCTAATATTGAACTCAAAGCAAAATAAGTATCATTTAATGATGCCCCTATCTTCAAATTTCCAAAATCAATGATTCTTGAAGTACCAACTAGCTTATTAAGTTTGTATAAATATTTTCTTACATGGCTTGGTGCTTGAGAGGTTCCCGAATTTGAAGAACTTCCTCTTTCTTCACCAACTCCAATTAATGCGACATTAAATTCTTTTAAATCTTGACCATTATATAATGATATTGCATTTACAAAACTATTGTTGAGATAATTGTGATTCAAATCACCTTGATTTACGTTTATAGGTTCGAAAAATTCAGAAAAATTCATCTCAAATAAGTTTTAACATTTAATAAAGTCTTTCTATTTTTTCTTTGTTTTTTTAGCAGAACTTTTTTTAGTGGCACTTTTTTCTGCTAATATTTTTTTTGCATCCTCTAATGTGAAAGCCATAGCATCAACATCTTTTGAAAGTTCAATTTTTACTTTATCCTTAACTAAATTAAATCTTCCCCATCTGGCTTTTTGAAGAGAAATACCTTCCTTTTCCCAATTGTGAATATACTTTTCTATTTCTTTTTTCTTTTTATCTTCAATTAATTCAGCAATATCCTTAGAACTTAACTTATCAAAATTGTATTTTCTATTTACATTGATAAACATATCGTTCCATTTAATAAATGGACCAAATTTTCCAGTTCCTTTTTGTACAGGTAAATTTTCGTATGAATCAATTGGAGCATCTGCTTGTTGTTTTTCGCTTATTAACTCTAATGCTCTTTTTAAGTCAATTGTTCCAATATCCTCATTTTTTGGAATTGAAACAAAAAGTTTATCCAACTTTACATAAGGACCAAATCTTCCAATAGCAACAACAACTTCTGTTCCTTGGTGAGTTCCAAGCGTTTTTGGAAATTTGAATAAATCTAGTGCTTGTTTTAAAGAAATATTTTCGATGGTTTGCCCAGACTGAAGGCTTGCAAATTTTGGTTTTTCTTCATCGTCAACCTTCCCAATCTGAACCATTGCTCCAAATTTTCCAATACGTACAATAACCTCTTTTTTTGTTTCTGGATCAACACCTAACACTCTTTCACCCGATGCTCTTTCGGCATTCTGCATAGTATCTTCAATGCTTTTATGAAACGGGTTATAGAATTCTTCAATCATCTTGTTCCACTTTTTCTGACCTTCAGCAATCTCATCAAATTGCTCTTCAACTTTCGCTGTAAAGCCATAATCCATTACTTTATTGAAATTCTCCACTAAAAAATCGGTAACAATTACACCTATATCAGAAGGAAACATTTTCTTTTTCTCAGTTCCGTAAATCTCTGATTTGCTTTGAGCTGAAACTTGATTGTTTTTAAAGGTTAGTACTAAAAAATCACGTTCTTTCCCATCTCTGTCTTCTTTAACTACATAACCACGTTTTACAATAGTTGTTATTGTTGGTGCGTATGTAGATGGTCTTCCGATACCAAGTTCTTCCAATTTCCTAACTAAACTGGCTTCTGTATATCGAGGTGGGTTTAAAGTAAAACGTTCAGCAGCAACAATATCCTTTAACTGAAGTTTTTCTCCTTGTTTTAATGGAGGCAATATAGATTCATCATCCTCAGAATTTTCATCATCTGTTGATTCCATGTATAATTTTAAGAACCCATCAAAAATCAAGACCTCACCTTTTGCTACAAATTTTTCTTTATTTGTCGTTATATTAATAGTTACAGTAGTTTTTTCAAGTTTTGCCTCACTCATTTGAGAAGCAACTGCTCTCTTCCAAATTAATTCATAAAGTCGAGCTTGTGACGGATCTCCTGAAATTGTATGAGCATTCATGTATGTTGGACGAATAGCCTCATGTGCTTCTTGTGCCCCTTTTGATTTAGTGGTAAACTTTCTTACTTGAGAATATTCTTCACCATAAGCACTAATAATTTCTTTTTTAGCTGCACCAATCGCTTCATTTGATAAATTAACAGAATCTGTTCTCATATAAGTAATGTTTCCAGCCTCATATAATTTTTGAGCAACAGTCATGGTTTGTAAAACAGAAAAGCCAAGCTTTCTTCCAGCTTCTTGTTGTAATGTGGAAGTAGTAAATGGTGGTGCTGGTGATTTTTTTGAAGGTTTGGTTTCTAATCCTTCAATAACATACTCTGCATTTTTGCAACTGTTTAAGAAATCTTCTGCTTCTTTTTTGGTTGAAAACCGTTTAGGCAACTCCGCTTTTAAACTCACATTTCCCCCAACAATAAAGTTAGCCATCACTTTAAATGCTGATTGGCTCTTAAAATTTTGTATTTCTCTTTCTCTTTCTACAATTAAACGAACTGAAACTGATTGAACTCGCCCTGCAGATAACGATGGTTTTACTTTTTTCCATAAAACTGGAGAAAGTTCATAACCCACTAATCTGTCTAAAATACGTCGTGCTTGTTGTGCATCGACCAAATTTCTATCTATTTTTCGTGGGTTTTCAACTGCTTTAGTAATTGCATTTTTGGTGATTTCATGAAAAACGATACGTTTAGTTTTTGATTCATCCAAACCCAATGCTTCCAGTAAATGCCATGATATGGCCTCTCCCTCCCTATCTTCATCGGAAGCCAACCAAACAGTTTCTGCTTCTTTTGCTAATTTTTTTAATTCAGCCACCAATTTCTTTTTATCCGCAGGTATGCTATATTCAGGTTCAAAACCATTGTTAATATCAACAGATAAGTTTTTTCCGTCTAAATCTCTGATGTGTCCAAAGCTAGATTTCACTAAAAAGTCCTTACCTAAAAACTTTTCAATGGTTTTTGCCTTAGCTGGTGATTCAACAATTACTAAATTTTTTACCATATTAATATGTTAAATTTTATTGTTTCTTCAAAAAAATATTCTGCAAAGAAATAAAATAAAATGTTGGATTTCCAAATTATTGAGGTTAGATTAATGAATTATATCAATAAAACGAGGATTTTAGGTATAATTTTAAAATTACAACAACATAATAACAATGTCATTTTGTCATTAAAATCTTATTTTTTAACTAATTTTGCCCCTTTATGTAATATCATAGATGGAAGATATAAATAAAGTTATTGATGAATCGATGCAAGGAACTGCTACATTAATAGCTCCAAAATTGAACGGCGGAAAAAAACTATACATAGAAAGTTATGGTTGTCAGATGAATTTTTCTGACAGCGAAATTGTTGCCTCAATACTCGCTGACAACGGATTTAATACTACAAAAAATATTGAAGAAGCAGATGTGGTGTTTGTAAACACCTGTTCAATTCGAGATAAAGCTGAACTTACAGTGCGAAATCGGCTAAAATCTTTTACCAAATACAAAAAACAAAAGCCTGAAATGATTATTGGTGTTTTGGGCTGTATGGCAGAAAGGGTGAAATCTCAATTACTTGATGAAGAAAAATTAGTTGACATTGTTGTTGGACCAGATGCATACAGAGATTTACCTAACCTTCTAAATCAAGCAGAGGATGGAAGAAAAGCTGTAAACGTTATTTTGTCTAAAGAAGAAACTTACGCAGATATTAGCCCAGTAAGATTGTTGAGCAATGGTGTAACAGCCTTTATTTCTATAACTAGAGGTTGCGACAACATGTGTACTTTTTGTGTCGTTCCATTTACAAGAGGAAGAGAACGAAGTAGAAATCCTGAAAGTATTTTAAACGAAGCAAAAGATTTGTTCGAAAAAGGATTCAGAGAAGTTACTCTTTTGGGTCAAAATGTAGATTCTTATTTGTGGCAAGGTCAGGAAGGATTAAAAAAGGAATATGCTGCTTTAACAGAAGAAGAAAAAACACAATGTGTAAGTTTTGCACAGTTAATGGAAAAAGTAGCATTAATTAATCCCTTATTAAGAGTTCGATTTTCTACTTCACATCCAAAAGATATTAGTGATGACTTTTTAAGGGTAATGGCTAAATACGATAATATTTGTGATTACATTCATTTACCTTTTCAAAGTGGAAATACGCGTATTTTGGAATTAATGAATAGGGGTTATACGGCTGAGTATTATAAAGACCGAATTGATGCGATTAAAAGAATTGTTCCAAAAGCATCCATTTCATCTGATATTATTGCTGGATTTTGTTCAGAAACCGAAGAAGAACATCAAGATACTTTAGCCATGATGGAATATGTAAAATTTGATTTTGCTTACATGTTCACTTATTCGGAAAGACCAAATACTCTTGCTCAACGAAAATTAAAAGATGATGTACCTGAAGATATTAAAAAAAGAAGGCTGGCAGAAATTATTGAATTAAAAACAAAACATTCGTTGGAAAGAAACATGACCTATGTTGGTAATACCTTTCAGGTATTGGTAGAAGGTTATTCAAAAAAATCAAAAGAAGAGTTACAAGGTAGAACCTCCCAAAATTCTGTGGTGGTATTTCCAAAAGAACAATTTAAAATTGGAGATTATGTGAGTGTTTATGTTCACAATTGTACAGGAGGAACATTGATAGGGAAAGCTGTTTAGATTAAATCGCCCGCAGATTTCAGTGATAAACGCAGAAAAGAAATAAAAAAATATGCTGTAATTATTAGAATCTGTAGGTAATAACTAAGAACAATTAAAAAATATGACTGAGAATCAAATCTCATACAAAATAAGAGAAGCAATTTTTAAAGTGTATAATGAGCTTGGATCGGGATTATTTGAGTCTGTTTATGAGGCAGCCTTAATTTATCAACTTCAAAAAGATGGATTACGAGTCAAATCTCAAATTGCGATTCCTGTGTATTATGATAATAATAAATTAGATTTAGGTTTTATATTAGATGTTTTAGTTGAAGATAAAGTAATTATTGAGATTAAATCAGTAGAAGAATTGGCAAAAGTTCACCATAAACAAATTTTAAACTATCTGAAAATTACAAGATTAAAGTTAGGAATATTAGTAAATTTTAATACAGATGATATAACCGAATCTATCTTTCGAAAAGTAAACAACTTATAAAACCTTTTGTAGATTATAGGGATGAACGCAGAAAAAAATAAGTTAATCTGCGGTAATCTGTTAAATCTGCGGGCAACAATAAAAAAATGGACACACAACAAATAAAACAACGTTTCGGAATAATTGGTTCATCGCCATCATTAACAAGAGCTATTGATATTGCCACACAAGTAGCAATTACCGATTTATCGGTTTTAATAAGTGGGGAAAGTGGTACAGGAAAAGAAGTAATGCCACAAATTATTCACCAATTAAGCTCTAGAAAACACAATAAATATATTGCCGTAAACTGTGGTGCAATACCTGAGGGAACAATTGATTCTGAATTGTTTGGACACGAAAAAGGTTCGTTTACTGGAGCACATGAAGCTCGGAAAGGATATTTTGAAGTAGCAGATGGTGGCACTATTTTTTTAGATGAAGTTGCTGAATTACCATTACCTACTCAAGCTCGTTTACTTCGGGTTTTAGAAACAGGCGAATTTATTAAAGTAGGCTCATCAAAAGTTCAAAAAACTGATGTAAGAATTGTTGCCGCAACCAATGTTAAAATACCAGACGCCATCAGTAAAGGAAAATTTAGAGAAGATTTATTTTACCGATTAAATACTGTTCCAATTCATTTACCTCCATTAAGAGAACGAAAAGAAGACATTCATTTATTGTTTAGAAAATTTTCATCTGATTTTGCTGCTAAATACCGAATGCCATCCATAGTATTAGAACCTTCGGCGGTTGAGACAATTATAAATTTTAGATGGCCAGGAAACATCAGACAGTTAAAAAATGTTGCCGAACAAATTTCTGTTATTGAAAATTCTAGAAGTATTTCATTAGAAACTATTTTGAAATATTTACCTTCTAATACAACTTCAATTTTACCGGCTTTATATGATGGTCATGACAAATCTGATTTGTCGGAAAGGGATATTTTATACAAAGTACTGTTTGGTTTAAAAAATGATGTGATTGAATTAAAAAAATTGGTGTATGGCATTATTAATAACAAAGAAACATCTACAATAGATTCTGAAAACAAAAATTCCATGCTAAAAAGTATTCAGCAATTGTATTCAAAACAGGAAGATAATGTTGAAAACAACCAAGTGGAGCAAGAAAAAATATATAAACCTCAAATATTAGACAACAATATTACTCAGCACGAAGAGGTTATAGAAGAATCCTTATCTTTAGCCGATAAAGAAAAAGAGTTTATTATTAAAGCGTTGGAAAAGTATAACGGAAAACGTAAAAATGCCGCTACCGAATTAGGCATTTCTGAGCGAACCTTGTACCGAAAAATAAAAGAATACAATTTAGAAATTTGAAAAAAACAAAAAGATATATTATTTTGATGTTGCTTTTGGCAAGTTTTATTGCTTGTAAAGTAAACTACTCTTTTACAGGTGCTGCCATTGCTGAAGATGTAAAAACAGTTTCGGTAAAAACATTTCAAAATTTTGCTCCATTGGCGAATGTAAATTATAGTCAAACATTTAGCGAAGCTTTAAAAGACATTTTTATTTCACAAACTAATTTAAACCTAGCCACTACAGAAGGTGATTTACAGTTTGAAGGTTCAATTACTAATTATCAAATATCGTCGGTAGCCATACAAGGTAACGAAACGGCGGCGAAAAACAGGTTAACAATAACGGTTAATGTAAAATTTACCAATACCAAAGACAAAAAACAAGATTTTGAAAGTGATTTTACTCGTTTTGCAGATTACGAAAGTTCTGTAAATATCTCTTCGATAGAAGATGAATTAATTAAAGAAATTAACAATCAATTGACCCAAGATATTTTTAATAAATCGGTAGGAAGCTGGTAAATGCAAACAACTAATTTTATAAAATACATTTCAAAACCTGCAACGATTCAAATAATGGCTGAAAGCGAAGCTGTATCATTAGTTAAAGAATTTCCTTATTGTCAAAGTGGACAAGTTTTATTAGCGTTACATCTAAATAAATCGAACCATTTGTTGTTTGAGCAACAACTAAAGAAGAGTGCAATTTATTCATCCGACCGAAAAAAAATGTTTGAATTAATTTCAAGTATTAAAGAAGAAGTTAAAACAACAATTGAAACAGTTGAACCTATTGCGGAACCAAAATTGATTGTTACTGAGTCAATCACAGAATTAACTCCTATTGAACAAATTGTTGTTACTCCAGAAATTGTTGCAAATGAAAAAAACGATAAAGAAAAACTTTTAGAATTAGAATATATTAACCAAGCTATTTCAAACAGCTACACTATAGAGTTGGAAGAGGGAAGTCAGGAGTTGGAAGACCGAAGACCGAAGACCGAAGAATCTGATTTTGATGAAACTAGTGAGTTTACTTTTAGCGATTGGTTAAAACATTTGCCAACTGGAGATAAAAAAGATAGCGAAAAAATTAGTCAGAAGAAAAAAATTAAATTGGATTTAATTGACAAGTTTATACAAGAAGACCCTAAGATTAAGCCTAAAAAAACAGAATTTTACTCACCAGTAAACATGGCACGGTTGAGTGTTGTTGATGATTCTCCTTTAGTGAGCGAAACGTTAGCCCTTATCCAAGTTGAACAGGGCAGTTATGAAGAGGCTATAAAAACATATCAAAAATTAAGTTTGAAAAATCCAGAAAAAAGAAGTTATTTTGCAAACCAAATTAAAATTTTAAAACAAAAAATAAAATAGATGTTTACATTAATCACCATTTTAGTAATAATAGTATGTGCATTGTTGTTACTTATAGTACTCATCCAAAACCCAAAAGGTGGTTTGGATTCAGCTTTTTCTACCAACAACCAAGTAATGGGTGTTCGTAAAACTGCCGATTTTTTAGAAAAAGCTACTTGGACGTTAGGAATTGCTTTAGTAGTATTGAGTATTGCTTCGGCAGCTGTAAACCCTGCTAGAAGTGTTGATGAGGAAACAACAGTTCAATCAAAAATTCAAGAGCAAATTGACGAAAAAGCATTACCTGTACAAAATGCCCCTCAAAATGTTAGTGGTGCTCCACTTCCAACTGAAGGACAACCTGCTCCAAAAGAAGAAGGAAAATAAAAATATTTACGATTTTACGATACAAAATAGCCGCTAAATTTAGCGGCTATTTTGTTATAATTTTGCAATTCAATATTTATACAATTACTTTGTTTCCATTCTCATAGAAGAGATTAATTACCAAGTCCTTAATTAAGGGATATGTTGATTTGTATTGTTGTTTTTTATCATCAGGCACATCTTCTTCATCCATACTCAGCAAGTATAAAAGAAATTCAGGCACCTCTAAAACGCTACAGATTTTTTCCAAAGTTTTTTTGTTTGGTCTTGAAAATCCAGTTTCTATTTGAGATAAAGCAGTCTGACTAAGGCCACATTTATCTCCAAACTCTGATTGATTCATTCCTTTTTGCTTTCTTAACTTTTTAATTGCGTTTCCAATATTCATATTTTATGTATTTGTGAACCAGTCATCAAAACCAGAAAGAAATTTTGCAAACTCTATTAAGAGTTTTAATAACTCTTTAACAGTTATACCCTCTTCCACCTTTCCTTTTAGTTCTTCCAGCTTCTTCCTATTCTCTTGAGACAGTTCTCCTTCGGGTGAATTTAATATTGATTTTATTTTCTTTAGTATATCTTCTTTTTTCATTGTTAAACATAAATTTAATTAATAACTTCTTTAATTGTAAAAGCTAATAACCAATTCATGTTCATCATCTAATTTTTTATATATATAATTAACCTTTTTTCTATAAGTGGCTCTAAGATTTTCGATATAACTAACAAGAATTAATTGAAGCCTAGTAGATCTCAACCTTTTTTGCAAAATTTTATATTCATTATCGTAAACATCTCGAAGAAATTCTACTATTTGAAGTCTAGTCGAACATATTTTTTCGAAAATCTCATATTCTTGGGTTCTCGCATACTCTTCCTCTAACTCAATAAGATATTTGAAGATAGTTTTATGGTTGTTCTGATAATAAAAAGAAGCTTCATTTGCTGATTCTCTGAGCAAATTTAAATAATAATGCTTACCTTGAGGATTATATTCGGGTCCAGAAACAAAATTCGAATAATCGCCAAATATAGGTTCGTTGACTTTATTTTCAACCGTACTTTCTAAAGATTTCCATGATTTTTGAATAGCTTCCCATTGAGAGCTGTCATGAACAACTTTTAAGAACTCAGCTACTTTTAACACATTTCTTATGGAATCTTCGGAGATACTAATATTAAGAGAAAGAGAAGCTTCTTCCTTCCTTAATTTATTTTTTATATTAAACCAGTTTTTCATATTATTAAGACAAACTTAATAATAAATATCGAAATATCGAATATTATATAGTTTTTTTTGAAAAAAAATCTAATGTTTTTATTATACTGAGAAATAATCCTATTTCTTTTAAACATAATATTGTATAAGAATCTTTTCTTTCTATAGAAGCAGGATTTTTTTACACTTTCCTTTTCAACTCAAAATGTTTACCCAAATACACACAACGTACTTGTAGATGGTATCAAGCAAATAGTCCAATATGGTGTGACCGATATTGGACTATTTTGTTTGTCTAAGTGGTATAACCTATTCTTTACCTTAAACTATTTAGTAAACAATTAATTTTTCAGATGATATTTTATTATCTATGTTAAATTCTAAGAGATATATTCCAGCCGATAATTTCTTGTTTTGATCAATACTTAAGGTATATTTTCCTGCATGATAAGTTTGGTTTTTTACAACACTAGCAATGGTTTTACCAGTAATATCTTTAATTGTTAAACTTAAATCTTTTACATTTTTGGTTAATGAAAAATTAACGGCAGAACTTTCTGTAGTTGGATTAGGGTAAATGGTATAGTTTAAAACTTCTTTAATTTCATTTATATTAGTTGTAATATCAATATTGATGTCATCTAACCAAAAGTTATTTCCACCATTATTTTTAAAATAGATTTTAAATTTAACATTATTCAACCCACTTAATGTCGATAAATTGGTTATTTCTTCTTTCCATTGTGTTGAATTTGGAATAAAAAAATTATCTGTTTGTGGTGCACTTGCAAGTGAAGAACTTGTTTTTACTTTTAATATAGACCATGTTTCACCACAATTGGCAGTATAGTAAATGATTAATCTATCGTTACCACCCGAAAGTTTTTGAGCATAAGCATATTTATAGCTTAATGCATAATTATTAGGAATACTAAAATCATAAGAGGGGCTTATTAGTTCGGTAATTTCGGTTGAAAGATTATTTAGATTATTTACAAACATTGACCTTGAGCCTGAAAATGAAGTAGTAGTAACATTTTCCCAATTATTCTGTGCATTTCCAAATATCATCCATTCGTTGTTAAAAGTCGTGAGGTTCTCAAATCCATCAGAAAATGGTAATGAATAATCAGGATTAATTCCACTCACAATAATAATATTATCTTTTTGTTTAAAACCAGAACCTCCTGTAGTATATGGTTCGTAGATAACAGAATATATTCCTTTAGTATTATAGGTTACGATTGGATTTTCTAAAATACTTGTTGCTGGAGTTCCTCCTATAAAAGTCCAATTCCATCCTGTAGGAGTTGCATTGTAATTGCTACCCGTAAAAGTTACTTGACTTCCTTCGCAAATAAAAGTTTTATTGTAAGTAAAGTCTGCTATTGGAGCACAAATTGGATTTTGAACATAAGGGTCTGCTGTGCCTGTATTGATTAGATTGGTTGAGCTAACCAAATAATCTCTTGCTCCAAACGATGAATTTAATGCGGCATGTGCTCTTTGTTTCTGACCTTCGGTAAACATCACATCACAAAAATTATATTCCATATAATTTTGTACATTATCAATACTTCCACAAGAAGTAGCAGTAGGAGAACAACCTGTTTGACCAATAGTATTAGGTGTATCGATAACATCATCATCATCAAAACAATTGTTTGGGTCTTGAGGATCATTGCTATTGCCCCAACAATGTGCCAAATTTAACCAATGCCCAACCTCATGTGTTACGGTATTACCAAGCTGTTGAGCAATTAATACAATGCCTTCCATATCATCGGGAACAGTACCTGGATAATAAGCATATCCACCTGCACCAAAAGAAATTTTACTGCCTTGCCAAATATTTAAGTATTTTGTTGTGGCTGTATTCCAAGATGGACGAATAGAATAAGGGTCGTCCATTGCAAAAGTATGGATACTTTTTGTTCTAGTAATTCCTTCCGTACAATTCCCATTTGGGTCTAAACGAGCTAACCTAAACTCAATTTCACAATCAGCAGCTATTCCAGCAAATAATGGGTGAACATTAGAGATATCGGCATTTAATTTTTGAAAATCTTCATTTAATTTAGCTATTTCTTCTTCAATAGTTGCCTTTGATATATTTTCTGGGCCGTCGTTGTGTATAACATGCCAAACAACAGGTATAATGTATGATATTGTTTTTTTTCCACTTGCATTAGCTTTACCATAATTATTAACTGTCCACTCTTGAGCAAATTGATTTTGTTGCCCCATAAGTGCTTTTATAATGGGATTTTTTTTAATGATTTCATTGTAACGTTCAGCGGTAGAGCACGCTCTATAATCTACGCCTTTAATGTTGTTTTGGGATAATATTATCTGTGTTTGAAAAAATAGGATGCTATATAAAAGGTATTTCATAATGATATTTTTTAGCAAAAAAAAGACTCGAACTAAATGAACGAGTCTTTTTATATTGTTTGTTTAATTTATTTAACGATTAGTTTTTCAACTTTTACTTTATTGTCGGCATTAAATTCAACAAAATATAAACCTGAAGCCAATTTTTTGCCTTGATCAATACTCATGTTGTATTTACCAGCATTAAAACTTTGTCCATTAACAATTTTGGTAACTTCTTTTCCTAAAACATCTTTTAAAGTGATTTTTAATGTTTTAACTTCTTCAGCAAGAGTAAATGAAACTACTGCACTTTCTGTTGTTGGATTAGGAAAAATGGTAAAGTTATTTATTGTTTTTACTTCATTGATTCCTACAGGTGAATCTCCAAAAATATTGATGTCATCAATATACATGTTGTTACCACCATTGCTTTTGAAATAAAAATTAAATTTAACATTATTTGAAGCCGCTAACCCTGCACTAAGAGTTATGGTATTGTCTTTCCATTGAGAAGTCCCAGAAGGAGTAAAAGCTGCATCAGTTGCTGGTGCACTCGACATTGTAGAAGCACTTTTTATAGCAATAGTTTGCCAAGAAGCACCGCAATCTATCGATGTTTTAATAATTAATTGATCATTTCCTCCAGTGGTTTTCTTAGCATAGGCAGCTTTCCAGTTTAATTTAGGGGCTGTCATTGATGATAAATCGTAAGAGCTAGATATAAGTTCAGTTACATCATTAACAGAGTTACTAAGGTTATTCACTCTACCCGAACGAGTTCCTGTATAAGCAGCGTTAGTAGTATTTAGCCAGCCATTACCACTTTGGGTTTCAATATCCCAATCGTTATTAAATGAGGTGGTGCTTTCAAAACCTTCAGCATAAGGTAATATGAATTGTGCAGTTATTGAACTTACTGTAATAATATTTGTTTTAGTTGCAACTGTTGAAGCCCATCCAGCAGCATTACCAGGCACGTATGTTACACTGTAAGTTCCAGCAGTATTATAAGTAATAACAGGAACTTCTACACTAGAAGCATTTGGTGTTCCTCCAGTAAAAGTCCAATCCCATTGTGTTGGAGTTCCATTATAAGTATTTGCATCATTAAAAGTTACTTGTTCTCCCTCACATATTTTTGTTTTGTTGTAGGTAAAATCAGGGCTTAATAATGTACAAATTGGGTTTTGGTCATAAGGATCGGCTGTTCCTGTATTTGTACGATTCGTAGAACTCCACATTGTTTTTCTTTTTCCGGTATCGGAAGCAGAATTTAAAGCAGCATGCATTCTTGATTTTTGACCATTAGTAAACATCACATCACAAAAATTATAATCCATGTAATTTTGAACATTATCAACACTACCGCAAGATTGTGTTGTAGACAAACAACCTTGTTGTCCTAATGTATTAGGCGTATCAGTTACACCATCATCTACAGTACAATTATCTGGAGTTTGTCCTGCCCCAGGATTGTTAGTATTTCCCCACATGTGAGAAAGGTTTAACCAATGTCCAACCTCATGGGTAACTGTATTTCCTAATTGACCACCAATTAGAACAATACCATCTCTATTCATAGGAACAACACCTGGGTAATAGGCATATCCACCAGCACCACTCGCAATTGAAGAACCTTGCCAAATATTTAAATAATATCGTCCGTTTACGTTCCACGATGGTTCAATGGTTTTTGCGGTTTCATCCATTGCATAAGTAATTTGATCTACTCTTCTTGTAATGCCTTCAGTACAATTACCGTAAGGGTCTAATCTAGCAAGTCTAAATTCAACTTGAACATCAGCTGCAATACCTGCAAAACCAGGATGAACATTAGCCATATCAGCATTTAGTTTTTGATAATCTTCGTTTAACTTGGCAATTTCACTGTCAATGGTTGCTTTAGAAATATTTTCTGGACCATTATTATGTAATACATGCCAAACTACAGGGATAACGAAAAGAACCGTTTTTTTACCTGTTGCATCAACCGTAATTTCTCCATAATGTTGTTGAGTCCAACCCAATGCTTCCTGATGTTGTTGATCTAACAAAGTTTTTATTACGGGATCATTATCTATGATTTGATTATTTTTTTCTGCGGCAGAACAAGCTCTATAATCTATACCAGGTATGCCTTTTTGTGCATTTGAATTAAATATTAATGCTGTGCTAAATAATAGCGAAAGTGTAAGTTTTGAGTTCATAGTTTTTAGTTTAGTAAGTAAAATTAACCATTTCTATCAAAAAAATAGACGTATATTTCATTAAAAGGTTGCAATCCTACGGTTTTGAATAGACCAATGTTTATAAAAAATGACTATAGTGGGTTAAATGTGCGTGAATAAAGGATAGTATTGTACTTTAAAACCTTATCGTAATGAAAAATTATAAAATATATTTATTATCAACGATTGTTGCCGGAATTTTATTTTCGTGTGTTCCTTCCAGAAAATATGAAGAACTTAATTCGAAATACAAGACATGTAATGAAGAAAACGCAAACCTCAAAAATTCAAACAAAGAGTTAGAGGAAAAAACCAATGAAATGTCAGCTTCAATTGAACAATTAAAAAAAACAATTTCATCGTTGCAGACAGATACTACTGTAATGGGTATTTCGTTGAGATTAATGACAACTAACTACGATAACATTAATAAAACGTATCAATTGTTGTTGGATAAAAACAATGAGTTGTTATCTGGCAATAAAACGACAACAGAAAAATTAATGAAAGACCTTCAAAAAACACAAGAAGAGTTGCAATCGAAAGAAGATGCATTGAGAATATTGGAAGGTTCATTAACCATAAAAGAAGAAAAATTGAAAAAATTGACTGCTGAATTGGAATCTAGAGAAAAACGAGTGAACGAATTGGAAGCAATGATTAGTAGAAAGGATTCGTTGGTTACTGCATTAAAGAATAAAGTGAAAGATGCTTTGCTTGGATTTGAAAACAACGGATTAACCATTGAACAAAAAAATGGAAAAGTATATGTTTCACTGGATGAAAGTTTATTGTTTGCTTCTGGGAGCTATGTTGTTGCAAGTAAAGGAGTGGATGTGTTGAAAAAACTAGCTAAGGTTTTAGAACAAAATCAAGAAATTAACATTTTAGTTGAAGGTCATACCGATAATGTTCCGTTAAACGGGAAAGGAGATGTTGCTGATAACTGGGATTTGAGTGTAAAAAGAGCGACTTCGGTAGTTAAAATTATTACCACCAACAGTTCGGTTAATCCAAAACGATTAACTGCAGCTGGAAGAAGTGAATACATTCCGTTGGACATGACCAATACTGCTGATGGTAGAAAGAAAAACAGACGAACAGAAATTATTCTTTCACCAAAACTGGATGAGTTATTACAGATGTTAGAGAGTAATTAATTCGCTGATTTCAATTTTTGACAAGGCATTATTTACATCAAAATCGCCAATTTTAGTTCTGCGTAATTCGCTGAGGTGAGCTCCAGAATTTAATTTTATTCCAAAATCTCTGGCTATAGAACGGATGTAGGTTCCTTTACTGCAAGTTATTCTAAATTTTACGTGTAATCCCTTTTCGTAATTCGGAGCTAAATTGATTCGGTCGTTTTTGTAGTTCTCATCAATAATTACTACATCTTTCAACTCATTAATATTGGTAGATATTCCTAGAACCTCAAACGATTTTATGGTAACAAGATTAGATTTTATCTCCACCTCCTCACCGCTTCTGGCATATTCGTAGGCACGTTTTCCATCAATTTTTTTTGCTGAATGTCTGGGGGCTGTTTGTTGTTGCTCACCTATAAAAGATTTTGCTGTTTCCAAAATCATGGCATCAGTAATATGATGGGTTGGAAATTCTTCGTCCACTTCTTTTTCTAAATCAAATGAAGGTGTGGTAGCTCCAATTGTTATAGTGCCAGTATATTCTTTGGTTTGAGCCTGAATTTCGTCGATTTTTTTGGTGAATTTCCCTGTGCAGACGATTAAAAGTCCAGTTGCTAGAGGGTCTAACGTCCCTGCATGACCGACTTTAATTTTTTTAATATCCAATTCTTTACGTAGTTGGTAGTGGATTTTTTTTACCACATCAAATGAAGTCCATTTTAGTGGTTTGTCAATTAAAATGATTTGACCATTTAAAAATTTATCTTGAATCTGTTGCATTACACAATGGTAAGTTCAATACCCATAAAATAAAGAACTAGAATAATTATTCCAACTACAATTCTGTAATAACCAAAATATTTAAAACCATGTTTGGTTAGGAAACTTATAAATGCTTTAATGGCAATGATAGCCACAATAAAAGCAACGATATTCCCTACAATGAGCAGGGTAATTTCTTCACCATGAAAACCTCCTCCAGCTTTATAAAATTTCAACAATTTATAACAAGTCGCTGCCAACATGGTTGGAATGGCGAGAAAAAACGAAAACTCTGCAGCAGCTTTTCTGTTCATTTTTTGTGCTAACCCTCCAATAATGGTAGCAGCCGAACGAGAAACTCCAGGAATCATGGCAATACACTGGAACAATCCAATTTTAAAAGCGGTTGGGTAAGTTACTTCCGATGTTCCAGATTCTTCGGTTTTCGCAAACCATTTGTCCACATAAATTAAAACAATACCGCCCAATAAAAGTGTAACTGCAACTACTATTACATTTTCTAATAAGGCATCGATATAATCGTCTAACAAAAAGCCTATTATAGCAGATGGAATAAACCCAACAAAAAGTTTAAGGTAAAAATTTACCGTTTGAAAAAACTGTTTCCAGTAAATGGCGACAACCGATAAAATTGCACCAAATTGAATAACTATGGTAAATGTTTTAGTAAAATAATCTTCTGCAATTCACATTACGGTAGTGCCAATAATCATGTGTCTGGTTGATGAAATTGGTAAAAATTCTGTTATACCTTCAATAATAGCTAAAATAATGGCTTCAAAAATGTTCATGGTTGATTAATGTGTAGATTTTTTAATGTGTAGATACCGAGAAATCGGCACAAGTTGTGAGAATTTGAAGATATTTCAACTTTGACCTTCTAAAAACACACCCCTGCCCCCTCTCAAGAGGGGAAGCCTTCGCTCAATGCCGTCTTCCGACTTCGGTCTTCTTTACTTTACTTTTTTCATTATTCCCCAACCTACAACCACCAGTCCAACAAGAATTAAGATTGGAGCAACGTACATTCTTCTAAAGCTAAATAGTTCTTCGCTAAATACTGTCGGGTCGTCAGAACCACCTCCTGACATTAATATGTAGCCTAACACCGCAAGAGCGGTGCCAACTGCTATTAAAATATAATTTTGTTTTCCGAAAGCAAAATCGTTGTTTATTCTGTTGTTATCACTCATGTTTTTATAGTTTATCAGTTTATAGTTTATCAGTTTATAGTTTTCGCTCCTCTACGTAGTCCCGATTGTTATCGGGATTGGGGAGGCTTAATAAAGATTTCCAGCATCCATTCGTAAATATTTTCGAACGGCAAGCATCGTTGAAATCCATGAAATTAAAATGCCTAAAATGATGACAATTAAAAATAAGGCACCATATAATTCAATGTTTTTAAAGTCGATAATTTCGGGCATTTGTTTTTGTAAATAATATAAAAACAGCACAATTAATCCGATAGCCAAAATGGAAGCTGCAATTCCATTCCCTATTCCTTTTAATACAAACGGTTTTTGAATAAAAGTTGCTTTTGCACCAACCAACTGCATGGTTTTTATTAAAAATCGTTTCGAATAAATCGAAAGTCGTATCGTATTGTTGATTAAAGCCATAGCAATAATTAGAAGTAACGCACTAAACCCCAATAAATAGAAACTAATTTTTTTAACGTTTTCATTAATCAAACTCACCAAATCTTTTTGATAAAAAACTTCTTTAATTTTTGGATTACCAGTTAGGTTGGCTTCAATAATGGCTAAACTGTCGTTGTTGGCGTAATCAGCATTAAGTTTTACATCAATAGATGGCAACAATGGATTGTATCCTAAAAAGCTGATAAAATCCTCACCTAATTCCTGTTGAAGTCCTGCTGCGGCAGAGTCTGGGTGAATAAAATGGGTTGATTTTACAAAGTTTTCGGCATCGAGCGATTTTTGAATTTGAGCAATTTCAACTTCTTTAATGCCATCTTTTAAAATAATGGAAAACCCAATATTCTCTTTTACATGATTAGAAATTTGTTGAGCATTTAAAATAATTAACCCTAAAATTCCCAACATAAACAACACCAACGAAATACTGATGATGGTAGTAAAATACGACGAACGTAATCTTCTTCCAGTGTATTTATTTTCTTTATCAGACATTGTTTTTATTTCACAGTTGATAGTTCAAAGTCTTTAAACTTTGGTTTCAAAAATAGCATAAAGTTGTTTGTAAACAAGTTTATTCTTCAAAAATACTGCTAATTATTGTTAATTTCGTGGCTTCAATAAAAAGACTTATTAACGATGCAATATCAATATCAGGAGATAGAAAACAAGTGGCGAAAATACTGGGCAGAGAACAAAACTTTTGCTGCTCAGGACAACAGTGTTAAACCAAAATACTATGTGTTAGACATGTTTCCTTACCCATCTGGTGCTGGTTTGCATGTTGGTCATCCGCTTGGCTATATTGCTTCTGACGTGTATGCTCGTTACAAACGTTTGTTGGGTTTTAACGTGTTGCATCCAATGGGTTACGATTCGTTTGGTTTGCCTGCCGAACAATATGCTATTCAAACAGGGCAACACCCTGCCATTACTACCAAAATGAACATTGAAGGTGGCGTGGATAAACAAGGAAATGTAATTCCAGGTTATCGAAATCAATTGGACAAAATAGGTTTTTCGTTTGATTGGGATAGGGAAGTGAGAACTTCCGACCCAACATACTACAAATGGACACAATGGATTTTTAAACAATTGTTTAATTCGTGGTACAACAAAGATGCTGACAAAGCCGAAAAAATAGACACCTTAATTGAGCAATTTAAAACCAAAGGAAATGCAGCCGTTAATGCTGTTTGTGATGATGTAGCCGTTTTTTCTGCTGCCGACTGGAACAGTTGGAGTGAAGAGGAGCAACAGAAAATGCTTTTGAATTATCGCATTGCTTATTTATCAGATACTTGGGTAAACTGGTGTCCTGCTTTGGGAACCGTTTTAGCCAATGATGAAATAAAAGATGGCGTTTCGGAACGTGGCGGACATCCCGTAGAGCAAAAATTGATGCGTCAGTGGAGCATGCGAATTACAGCTTATGCCGAGCGGTTAATTAATGGATTGGAAGGATTGGATTGGTCGGATTCGGTAAAAGATATTCAACGCAACTGGATAGGGAAAAGCGAGGGAGCATCAGTTGAGTTCAAAGTTCAAAGTTTGAAGTTCGATGTTGAAAAACCTCAAACCTCAAACCTCAAACCTCAAACCATAAGTGTTTTCACCACTCGCCCCGATACCATTTTCGGCGTTTCGTTTATGGTGTTGGCACCTGAGCACGAGTTGGTTGATGTGATTACAACTGCCGAACAAAAAGCTGAAATTGAAGCTTACAAAAAAGCTGCTTCGTTAAAATCGGAACGCGACCGACAATCGGACATCAAAAACATTACCGGAGCATTTACCGGAGCGTATACCATTCATCCGTTTACGGGAGATAAAGTACAAATTTGGATTGGCGACTACGTGTTGGCAACCTACGGAACAGGAGCAGTTATGGCAGTGCCTTGTGGCGACCAACGCGACTGGGATTTTGCCACGCATTTTGGTATTGAGATAAAAAACATTTTTAAAGACAAAGATATTTCTGAGGCTGCTTATACCGAAAAAGATGCCATCATCACCGATTCGGATTTTTTGAACGATTTGCCTGCAAAAGAAGCCATAAAAAAAGCCATTAACGAAATTGAAAAACGTGGGTTTGGTAAAGGCAAAACACAATACCGTTTGCGAGATGCTGTTTTCTCGCGTCAGCGATATTGGGGAGAACCATTTCCTGTTTATTACAAAGGTGATGTGCCTTACGTTATGGAGGATGCTGATTTACCTGTTGTATTACCGGAAATAGAAAAATACCTTCCTACTGAGGATGGAAAGCCGCCTTTGGGTAGAGCGAAAAATTGGACGTATAAACACACCCCTAACCCCTCTCAAGAGGGGAAAGCTACCGAGTATGGGCTCGAGCTTAACACCATGCCGGGCTGGGCAGGTAGCAGTTGGTATTTTTTACGCTACATGGATGCTCACAACGACAACGAGTTTGTTGCCAAAGAAAAGGTAAACTACTGGAAAAATGTAGATTTATACATTGGTGGTGCCGAACATGCTACCGGACACTTGTTGTACGCCCGTTTTTGGACCAAATTTTTATACGATTTGGGCTACATCCCTTTTGAAGAGCCTTTCCAAAAAATGATTAACCAAGGAATGATTCAGGGAAATAGTGCTTTGGTTTATAGATTAATGGGAGAATACAACATTAAAACAGATAATATTACAGAAGAAATTCTGAATGAATTGTCTAAGGAAAAAAACTTTTGGCCTGTTGTATTAATTTCAAAAGGGATTTACGAAAAAGCCCTAAAAAATGAAATTTCTGAAAATGAAAAAGAGAAACACAAGGATGATATTTTAACAAGATTATCAGTTAAGTTTGGCATAGAAAAAAAGGATATATCTGTAGAAGTTGATTATTTTAAAACAACTATCCTTCATGCACCAATAGAATATGTTTCTGGAAATGTTTTAGATTGGCAATCTGTTTATGATTGGGTAAGAACAATGCAAGGAGTTGATTATGTAGGATTTCATTTGGAAAATGGTAAATATATTGTTGGTAGAGAAATAGAAAAAATGTCTAAATCAAAATGGAATGTACAAACACCTGATGAATTAGTAGAAAAATACGGAGCCGATACGTTGCGTTGTTACGAAATGTTTTTGGGCCCGCTAGAGCAACACAAACCTTGGGATACACAAGGAATTACCGGTGTGCATGGGTTCTTAAAAAAACTGTGGCGTTTGTTTCATGATGATAATGGGTTTGTTGTTTCTGATGAAACTCCAACTCAAGAGGAACTAAAATCGTTACACAAAACCATAAAAAAAGTAAAAGAAGATATCGAGCGTTTTTCGTTTAACACACCTGTTTCGGCTTACATGATTTGTGTAAACGAGCTAACTGCTCAAAAATGCAACAAACAAGCAATTTTAGAACCGTTATTAATCATTTTAGCACCTTACGCTCCGCACATTGCTGAGGAATTGTGGGCTAAATTGGGTAACAAAGAAAGTATTACTTATGCTGTTTTCCCAAAATACAACGAAGCGTATTTGGTGGAAAGCAACCACAAATACCCGGTATCGTTTAACGGTAAAATGCGTTTTGTGTTGGAATTGCCCACCACCCTTACGGCTGCTGAAGTGGAAGCTGAAGTAATGGGGAATGCTCAAACGATAAAACAATTGGGCGGACAAACTCCTAAAAAGGTGATTGTTGTGCCGAATAAGATTGTGAATGTGGTGGTGTAAAAATTAAGTTTAAGTAAAAACAACTTTAATCAAATGAATTTTTTTCGACCATTTGTAGTGTATTTCATTGTTGTAAACGGTTTGTTTATAAATGTTTTTGCACAAAACAATTGGTTAGATAGTGCTTATGCTTATGAAGAAAATCAAAACTTTAATAAGGCAGAATATTTTTATTCATTATACCTGGCATCGACCGGTAAAATTGATTCACTTTATATAGAAATTCTACAAAAAAAAGCCCGTAGCTTAAGAATAAATTTTAAAAATTATGAATCGTTAAATACTACGTTAAAAGCAATTGAGTTAAGCAAAAAAATTAATCATCCGGAATTGGTATTTAAATCCCAAATTCAGTTAGCTGATTTTTACACACTAACCCAACGGGTTGAATTAGCAGATGAAGTTTTTTCCAGTATAACTCCATTACCGGAATTTTCTCCTTTAACCATTTGTACCTATTTAAACAGAAAAGCTGCTTATTTTAATCAAACAGGAAAATTAGATTCTGCTATAAAATATTCCAATGAAGCACTTGTATTAGCCAATGAAAACAACTTTATTAACGCACAAGCTACTATTTACAATGAATTAGGAAATATTTACGAAAAGAAAAAAGAGTATAATACAGCGTTAACCTATTTTGACAAAGCATTAGAGCTAAATAAAGACGATAAAATCAACCATTCCAATACTTATTTGAATAAAGCTAAAATATATTTCGATCAAGAAAATTATCGTTTAGCCATTCATCATTTAGAAACAAATTTGAGAAATATTGAACACACTAATTGGTCGAACCTTAAATGTCCTATATTAGAATTCACTTCTACAGCTTATTTTATGCTAAATGATTCAGTAAACGGGTATAAGTATTTGGCCGAGTACCAAAAAGAAGCGAACAATTTTTATTTAAACAACCAAAATAAAACCATTGCTGAACTGGAAACAAAATTTAAAACCGAGCAAAAAAATGCAGAAATTATAAAACAAAAAAACATCATTTTTGAAGAAAAACAACAGCAGAAAACATTTTACACAGTAATCATTTCTCTTATTGTTTTATTGAGTACCTCTCTATTTTTCTTTACAACTGTTAAAGCTAAAAACAAACGGTTAACTAAATTGCTTAACGAGAATGAGTTTTTAATTGGTGAAGCCAACCATAGAATAAAAAACAATTTGCAACTAATAGTGTCTTTGGTTGCCCGCGAAAAAAACAAAAAAGAAAATCAAAACCACGAAGCTTTAACCAACATTGTTACCAAAATTGAATCTATTGCAACTCTTCATCAGCAACTCTATATCAATGAAGAAAAAAATAAAATTAACCTCAAAACTTACCTTAACGAACTTTGCGATAATTTACACCTTTTACTAGAGGCTAAAAATATTGTTCTGGTAAAAGAATGCGATGATGTTTTATTCAACATAGAAAAATCTGTTTATATAGGTTTAATTCTTAATGAGTTAATAATAAACTCTTTAAAACATGCTTTTACAGAAAACACCAGCTCTACAAAAGAAATACATGTGCGTTATCGAAACATAAATAATCAAAAAATAGAATTGGTTTATAAAGATAATGGGACTGGGATTTCTACAAATGAAAAACCAAAATTAATTCACTTACTTTGTAAGCAAATAAAGGCTGAATACAGTATTGAAAATAAAAATGGTTTTTGTTTTAAAACAGAAATAAAATTAAAATGAACGTCATAATAGTAGAAGACGAATTAATTATAGCAGATCATCTTGCTCAAATACTTACCGACATTAATATTAATGTTCTAGAAATAATTGATGACTTAGATGATGCCGAAAAGAGTTTAGCAAAATCGCCCGATTTTTATTTCTTAGACATTCGATTATCGGACAATCAAAGTGGAATTGAATTTGGCAAAATATTAAATAATTTAGGAATTCCGTTTGTCTATATTACAGCAAATAATGAGTTAGAGATATTAAAAAAGGCTATAGCCACCCAACCTATTTCTTACATTACAAAACCTTTTAAAGAACGGGATGTAATAGCTGCTGTTGAGTTAATCAGATTAAAAACTACTGCTTCAAGATTTTTACAAATAACCACTTCAAAGGGAGTTAAACAAATTGCTGAGCAAGAAATTTTATACTGTGAAGCCGAAGGTTCGTACGTTAAAATTGTTACCCAAAATGAAGTTTTTATCCAACGTATGACGCTTAAAAAAACGTTGGAAATGCTAAGCAAAGACTTTATCAGAATTCACCGATCTTTTATTGTTAATAAACATAAAATTAATTCTTATACAGCCAATTCCATTTATCTAAACGAATTTCAGTTACCCGTTTCAAGAGCTTATAAAAATTTTCTAAGCAAAAAGTAAGTTTTTTCCATTCACAACAAAAATCGGTTATCTACAACATTATTTTTTTTATTTCATTAAATAATTCAATTTTTGTGTTGTATAACATAATATCCGTTATGGAATTAATCATTATTTAATTTAAAATTTATATGAAAAAAATTAATTTACTTATTCTAGTTTTTTTGTTTGTGATGTTTCAAAGTAATGCACAAACAGTTACAGTTTCTATGATTGGTGGTAATCCTGATAACTGTACAGGTAATTCTATTACTGGTGCATACACTTTGTCAAGTGTAATAAATGGTAAGAATAGTTATGTGAAAGGTATACATACCATTAAGTGGACAGGAACAAAATGGGCAATGGATGAATCGGGTTTTGAGATATATTATAACAATACTTCAACACCTCTTGATCCTCCGTGTGGAACTTGGAATGGAACATTTGGTTGTTTTCAAATTGATTTAACAGGTAACTGTACTGCGGCATGTATTAATCCAACAACTCCCTCAGTAACATCTAATCCTACAACAGTCTGTTTGGGCAATACTGCGACATTAAGTATTTCAGGTACATTAAATGATGCAACACAATGGTCTATTTATACAGGTTCGTGTGGAGGAACTTTGCTTGGTACTACAACTTCATCATCTTTGGTAGTAACACCTTCGGGAACTAGTACAACCTATTACGTAAGAGGAGAAGGCGGTTGCATAACTCCCGGAAGTTGCGGTTCTGTTACAGTAAACGTTTCTAATATTTCTTTAACTCAATCCTCACAAACCAACATTGCATGTAATGGTGGGTCAAATGGAGCCGCATCAGTAAATGCAGCAACAGGTGGTGCAGGAGGATATACCTACAATTGGACACCGGG
>CAYJMI010000029.1:0-4857 GCA_964371285.1 uncultured Vicingus sp.
GGCTTTTAAAGTTCCTATTCTTTCACCAGAACTTTCTGCAGTTACATTGTCAATAAAATCAGAGAATCTAAAGTGCATGGTAGTTCCAACAGTAAAATCGATGTTTTTTGTAAGGTGCATCTGAGCTCCAATTCCCAATGGAATGGCAAAAGTTCTTTCTGAATATTTTCCTTTACTATCCAAATTCATTTCTCTCAAATCTGTTTCATAAACATAATCACGTTGAATAACAATAGCATCCAAAGCATTGATATCATTTTCTGGTAAATTTCGAATAGAACCGTCTGACCAATAATTGTATTTATTTCCATATTCATCGAATAAATCGGTTTTTGAATGAAATTCAACTGATTCAATGCCAAGTGAAATAAAAGGATTGATTATTCGTTCTTTTGGAAGAATGTGATCAAAATTATACATCAAGGCAAATCCTCCTGTTGTAATTTTCGATTTAAAATTTAGGTTTCTTTCAGCAGAACGCTCATTAGAACTTAACGAACCAAATAAAACGTAAAATTTTACTGTTAAAAAAGAATTTAATTGTTGTTTTAGATGTAAATCATAACCAATATTACTGATTAAACTGTTGCCTCGTTTTGCCTGTAAAACATCACCATAAAATTTAAACATACCAACCCCTAAGCCAACAGAAGGTGAAAAAAAATTTTGTTTAGGTTGTACTTTTTTTGTTTTAACAGAATCAGCATCTTGTCCAAATAATAATGTATTTGAAAAGATTATTACTAATGCAATCGATAAGATTTTATTGATCATTTAATTTGTAAACTGTGCCTTATACGTAAAATGTATTATAAAGATACATATTTGTAATTATTGATACCATTTTTGATTAGAAATCATCAAAGCCTCTTGGACAGTTATCCTTTTCCCTTGATTATAAGCTGTAACAAAAGCATTCTTAACATTATTTCTAACCTCATTTCTTTTATCACGAGCTTCCTTATATTCATTGTATTTTCCAACAATGTATTTAATCCAACCTTCGTGGGTTTCAATAGCTACTTTATCGGATAAACTAAACTTAGATGCAAAATAATTTTTAGAAACATTTTGATGACCAGCACCAACTTGGACTTTATAAGTAACTCCTTTTTCAGCAGATGGTGTTGAAGTTGCTGAAGATGTTGATTTATTTTCCTTTGGTGTTTGTATTGGTTTAACTGGTGTTGTCGTTTTAACTTCTTTTGGTTCCTCAACAACGGTGTTTTCTACTATAGGTTCTTCAACAGCTTTTTCTGGTTCAGTTTGTGCAACTGATTGTCCATTATATGTAAAATTTGATGAATTTATAGTGTGTTTGCTGGTTATATCATTTTCAAGATAAGCTATAGTTCCACTTATTTCGAAACTACCGTTTGACAAATCTGCATTTGGTTCAAGAATATAAGAAACTGTAAAATTTTCTTTTTTAGGTGCAGCCATCCATAAAATTTTAGCTTCATTTTCGTTAAAAGAAAAAATACCTCCTTCTGTATTATCGGCAGATGCAGTAAAACCAGCAGGAATTACATCAGTAAATTTTGCAAAACCTTCTAAATTAGTTTGAGAAATATTCATGGATACTTTATACTTACTTCCAATACTTTCCATAGTCCTAGAAGTTTTAATATAAACTTTTTGTTCGGATGTTTCTGTTGCTACTTCAGTAACTGGCTCAGTAACTGGTTCGGTAACTGGTTCAGTACTATTTTCAACCACTTGATTATCGGTATCTTTAACAATTGTTACTGATGAATTTGGCATATCAATATTTTTTCTCTCATTATCAGAAATAAAAGAAAACTTGCCTCCGAAAACATATTCGCCAGAAACATTGGCATCTGCTTTTAGTTTATAAGAAATGGTAAAGTCTTTATCGGCAGGCAAAGCCATCCAAATAAATTTAACGGTACTTTCTTTAAAAGAAAATGTTGCTCCTTTTGCATCAATCATTTCAGCAGAAAATCCAGCAGGAATTGTTTGTTGAAATTTAGCAAAGCCAGTAACATCATCTTTAGATATTAATACTTCAACAGTAACTTCTTCTCCAGGTTTTATTGTATTTGGTATTTTTTGAGAGGCAGTTACATCACCAAAAAATAGTTGGTAAATTGATAATCCAATTAAATGGATAAAGAGAATTACGTATTTTATCATATTAAATTGCTATTGCTATTATTGTTCAAAATAAAAATCAATTAATTGATGTAAATCTTTAGCTGTTAAATTATTTGCTCCATCAAAGAATTGGTCTATTGCATTGGTAACTTCTTTTGCTGAAATATAATTGTCTTTATCTGTATCGAGTATTTTGTATTTTTCAGGAATAGCAACAGTAATTAGCGATCCATTATTAGCATTTTCGTATTCTTTTTGAATTGCGTCAAGTTCAGCTTGAGATAAATCGTCGGCTTTAAAGAGCCTTCTTTCCGTTTGAACAGAATCTTTCATACTTTCACGTGCAGCAATCATTTCATCTGTAAGTGTAACACCTTCAGCATTTACAATACTTCCAACAATTGTATTTGGTTCTTTATCCAGATAATCTGCAACACCATCTTTATCAGTATCTATTGGGCAACCATTATCATCTACCTGAACACCTGTAGGGGTATTTTGGCAAATATCATTAGCGTCTTTCACACCGTCACCATCACTATCAACTTTATCTAATGCAGAAAAATCAAAATCTTTATATTTTTCATCACTTTCCGAAGTTGCAAAATTATATTGTAAGCCAAAAGATGTATAAAACATATTATCATTACCTCCACCAGCTACATTGTCTAAATAATCGGTAAAAGTCATAATATATGCAATACCAATTCTTGCATCTAAATTAGTGGCTAACTTAAACTTAAGACCAAATCTTATTGGTAAGGTAAAACTGGTTTTAGAATAGCTTTTCACACTGTCCTTTAAGGAAGTTTCATAGGTAAAATCTCTTAGAACAATTGAAGAAAGTGTATCCGACCCAGGTGTGTTTTGATCAACATTTCTTAGCGTACCATCATTCCAATGAAAATATTTGCCTGACTTATTTTCTAAATCTCCTTTTGGGTCAAAAGCAAGATACCCAAAACCAACGGAAAAATAAGGTGCAAAAACAGATGATTTATTGATTACTTTACCATTATCAAAATCAAGTAATAAATTTAAATCAATATTCGTGATTGAGGTTTCGAAATTTTGAAAAATAGTTTCATCCAATTGACTTTTGGAAATTTTTCCAAACATTCCATTCAAGCTTATTCCAAAAACACCTCCTATTTTTTTCTCTAAATAAAACCCATAAGCAGGTTTCCAGTAAGTATAAATAGTAGAACCTTTTGAACCCTTAATGTCGCCCATGTATGACAGAACGCCAATATGACCGCCTATTGAAGGGATGTGTTTTGAAGAAGATTTCTCTTGTCCATAACCAATAGTTGTGAAAACAAGGACTAAAAGAAAAGGTAAAACAGTATTAATTTTTAACATATACTATAGTTTGTTAGTTAATTTTGCAATAAATATATAACATTTTTTTATATAAAAACAACTTATTGCAAGATATTAACAACTGTTAATAACTACTAGTCGAGACAAATCTATCATAAAATCAGTTATTGAACCTATTTTACCTAAAGACTTATAAACCAAAAATTGTTAATAAACTAAAAATTTGGTTTTAACATATATTTGTCATAGAAATCGTCTATCACTTTTACAGCCTCTTCTGCAGTATCCACAAGTGAGAATAAATCGATGTCTTGAGGACTAATATTTTGAGCCTCTGCCATTACGGTTGTTTTAATCCATTCCATTACCCCCCCCCAATAATTTCTTCCAACTAAAACAATAGGAAATCGACCTACTTTTTCGGTTTGGACTAAGGTTATGGCTTCAAATAATTCATCAAAAGTTCCAAAACCACCAGGTAAAACAACAAAACCTTGTGCATACTTTACAAACATCACTTTACGTACAAAAAAGTAATCGAAATTAATTAACTTATCTTTATCAATAAATGGATTACTATATTGTTCAAATGGTAAATCTATATTTAATCCAACTGATTTTCCTTTAGCTTCAGCCGCACCTTTATTAGCTGCTTCCATTATACCTGGACCACCTCCTGTAATTATACCATATCCTTTTTGAGCTAATTTAAAGGCAATATCTTGCCCTATTTTATAATATACTGAATCGGGTTTTGTCCTTGCAGAACCAAATATAGATACGCATGGCCCTATCTTTCCTAGTTTTTCAAAACCTTCAACCAATTCACCCATCATTTTAAAAATTGCCCAAGAATCGTTTGATTTTATTTCATTCCAATCTTTATCTCTAAATCTATCTTTTATTTTATCGTCTTCCATGTTTTTTGTTTGAAGTTTGAGGTTTATCCTAAAATAATTTAAAATGCAAACGTACACATTTACACATTTTCACATCTAATAATTTCATTTTTTAAATATTTAGCTGTGTAACTTTTAGTCTTATTAATAATTTCTTCTGGAGTTCCTTTAGCCACTATTTCTCCGCCTTTTTGTCCTCCATCTGGACCAATATCAATAATATAATCGGCAACTTTAATAATATCCATGTTGTGTTCAATTACTAATACTGTATTACCTGCATCTACTAATCGATTTAATACTTCGAGCAAAATTCGTATGTCTTCAAAATGTAATCCAGTTGATGGTTCGTCTAATATATAAAAAGTATTACCCGTTTGTTTTTTTGCTAATTCTGTTGCCAATTTTACCCGTTGTGCTTCACCACCAGAAAGCGTTGTTGATGGTTGTCCCAAATGTAAATAACCTAATCCAACTTCTGCCAAAGCTATCATTTTTAAATTAATAGAAGGAATGT
>CAYJMI010000029.1:4867-13488 GCA_964371285.1 uncultured Vicingus sp.
AAAAATTCGAGTGCTTCAGTAAAGGTCATGTTTAACACATCGCTAATTGATTTTCCTTTATATCGAACCTCTAAAGTTTCTCGGTTGTATCTTTTACCATAACATTCGTCACATTCCACGTAAACATCGGGTAAAAAGTTCATTTCAATGGTTTTTATTCCTGCACCTTGACAGGTCTCACACCGACCACCTTTTACATTAAATGAAAATCTACCTGGTTTATATCCTCTAATTTGAGCTTCGGGCAAAGCACTAAAAAGTGTCCTAATATCTGTGAAAACAGCGGTGTATGTTGCAGGATTTGAACGAGGTGTTCTACCAATGGGTGATTGATCGATATCAATAATTTTATCGATATGTTCCAAACCTGTAATTTCTTTATAAGGCAATGGTTTTTTTACACCGTGGTAAACATATTTGTTTAGTATCGGATATAAGGTTTCGTTAATTAATGTGGACTTCCCACTCCCAGAAACACCAGTTACACAAACCAATTTTCCTAATGGAATTTTTAGATTCACATTTTTTAAATTATTACCAGTAGCACCTAATAGTTCAATAAATTTTCCGTTTCCTTCTCTCCTGTTTTTAGGAAGGGCAATCGAAAGTTTACCATTCAAATAATTAGCCGTATCAGAATTGTCTAAAAGTATTTTTTGAGGCGTATTTGCACACATAATTTCGCCGCCGTGAATTCCAGCTTTCGGACCAATATCAATAATGTAATCCGATTCGAGCATTATTTCCTTATCATGTTCAACCACAATTATTGAATTGCCAATATCACGAAGTTCTTTAAGCGACTGAATTAATTTGTGATTATCTCGTTGATGCAATCCAATACTGGGTTCGTCTAAAATATATAACACATTAACCAATTGAGAACCTATTTGAGTTGCCAAACGAATTCGTTGTGCTTCTCCGCCCGAAAGTGTTTTGGAGCTTCTGTTAATCGATAAATAATCCAATCCAACATCCAACAAAAATTTTAGTCTAGAATTGATTTCTTTCAATACTTCTTTTGCAATGATTTGTTGGTTTGGCGATAATTTAGATAAAATATTACTCGACCAATCGTAGAGAGAAGCTATATCCATTGCAGAAACATCCGCAATATTTTTGTCATCAATTTTAAAAAACAACGCCTCTTGTTTTAATCTAGAACCTTTACAAGTCGAGCAAGGTACTTTATTCATAAAGCTTTCCGCCCAACGTTCTACTGCTTTTGAATTGTTTTCTTCGAATTGTTTTGTGATGATGTTGATGATTCCTTCAAATTCAATACTGTACTCGGTTGAAATTCCAGAAATGTTTTGAGAAACAGAAATTGGCTCCGTAGAACCATTTAATAAAAAATCAATAGCTTCCTCAGAAATATCTTTAAGAGGAGTATTTATGGTAAACCCTAATTTAGCCCCAATAGCTTCTATTTGACGAAAAGTCCAATTGCTTTTGTATTCGCCTAGTGGTACTATTCCTCCTTTTTTAATAGTGGAATTTAAGTTTGGAATAATTTTTTTTAAATCAATTTCGGAAACTTCTCCCAACCCACTACATTTTTTACAAGCCCCATACGGTGAGTTAAAAGAGAACATGTTTGGTGCTGGATCATCGTAAGAAACTCCAGTTGTTGGGCACATTAAATTTTTACTGAGCAAAACGTACGAATTATCTTCCACATCAAAAATCATTACAGAGCCATTGCTGTGTTTAAAAGCAATATCAACTGAATTACTAATTCGTGCTTTATCCTCTTTTTTTACTTTTAGTTGATCTATTACAACCTCAATATCGTGAGTTTTGTATCTGTCTAATTGTAAACCAACCGCTACATTTATTATTTCGCCGTCAATTCGAGCTTTAATAAACCCTAGTTTAATTATTTGCTGAAATAATTCTTTATAATGCCCTTTTCTGCCTTTCACTAAAGGTGATAGAATAACAATTTTTTTATCCAGATACTTCTCAAAAATTAAATCTATAATTTGTGCAGATGAATATTTTACCATCAACTCCCCAGTATTGAATGAATAAGCATTAGATGCTCGGGCAAACAAGAGCCTTAAAAAATCATAAATTTCAGTTATTGTACCAACTGTTGATCGTGGATTTTTACTTATGGTTTTTTGTTCAATTGAAATCACTGGACTTAACCCACTGATTTTGTCCACTTCTGGTCGTTCCATGTTTCCTAAAAACTGACGAGCATAAGCAGAAAAAGTTTCTAAGTAACGACGCTGACCTTCAGCATAAATGGTGTCAAAAGCTAAGGATGATTTACCACTTCCACTTAAACCAGTAATTACTACCAATTTATTACGTGGTATTTTTATAGAGATGTTTTTTAAATTATGGACTTTTGCACCAACAACTTCAATAAATTCTTCTTCTGTGCCCAGCATTTTAATTTACAATTTTTTGATTTACGATTTTTTGATTTACGAAGTGATAACTGGAAACTTTGAACTGATTTATTTTGATTTATCAATATTTTTCTTCGAAATATAAAACAACGTTACGAATATTGTTAAGAAATAACCTGAAAATATAATGGTATATAAATGATTCCATTGTTTTATTGAAGTTATTATATAAATAACCATACTGGTCGAAATAATTGATATTAATGCGGTTAATATTGCAACCTGTTTTTCAGATAAACCTATGTAAGATAAATGGTGAGTAGTATGATCTTTTCCTCCAACAAAGGGAGATTTTCCACTTCCAACTCGTTTTATTACAACTGTTAATGTATCTACAATTGGGACTATAAAGGTTAAAATAGGAATTAAAAATTGGCGGGAAATTGAAAACTCAACAGTTGTTACGGGATTCCATAAATAATTAATACTTAATGCCGCAAGTAACACTCCTAAATACTGACTACCTGTATCGCCCATAAACATTTTAGACGGGTTCCAATTAAAATACAAAAACGCAAAAAGAGTTCCAAGAAGCCCAACAACAACCGTCATAGCAATTGAGTTAAATCCCTGATTTAAACTCATGACAATAAAAATGGTGAACGTAATTATCAATGAAATAGAGGAGGTAATTCCATCCATGTTATCTAACATATTTATCGAATTCATTAATCCTACTACCCAAATAATAGTAAGTAAATAATTTAGGGCTAATGAATCAAAAACTGTAATGTATGTTCCTGAATAAATGAGAATAATACCGCATAAAATTTGAGTTATTAGTTTAAGAATTGGTTTAGTGTTATAAGCATCATCAGCAAGTCCCATTAAAAAGCCAAGCGACGTAGCTCCAATAATACCTGTAAATTGAAAATCGATAGATGCCGCACTATATGAAAAAATAAAAGGATGTAAGGTAATGGATAATAAAAAAACAATATAAAAACTTAGTCCGCCTATGGCTGGTTTTACTTGCTCACTCCACCTTATGGTAGTTTCATTTTGATTTCTTATACCTAGAGTTTTTACAAATTTTAATAAAATATGATTAATTAAAAATGAGAATACAACTGTACCAACAAAAAAAGCAATATGTTTCCAAGTAATTAATTCCATTTTAAAATGGGCTATTGAAAGAATTAAATAGTGGTGCTACTTTATCTTTATCAGAAAGTATTGGATTTGTAATTCCCCAATTAATATTCAAATCTAGGTCGTTCCACAACAAACTACCTTCTGATTCTTTGTTAAAAAAATTTGTACACTTATAAGAAAAAATAGTGTTATCCTCTAATGTTAAAAAACCATGTGCAAAACCTTCAGGAATATAAAACATTATTATATTTTGTTCTGATAAATTAATTACAAGATGTTTTCCATAAGTAGGTGATGATTTACGAATATCTACTGCAACATCTAGAACGCTTCCTTTAATAACCCTAATTAATTTACCTTGAGCATAAGGTGGTGATTGAAAATGTAATCCTCTCAACACATTTTTGTTCGACAACGATTGATTATCTTGAACAAATTCTAATGACAAACCATTTTTAAAAAAAACGTTTTTATTAAATGATTCAAAAAAATGACCACGATCATCTTCAAATACTTTTGGTCTAATAATTAACAACCCCTCGATTTCAGTTTTTTCAATTTGCATTACCCTTTCTTTTTTCTTTTTAACACTCGATTTACAAAATTCTCTTTTTTAGTGTCATCGTAATAATAACCGTCTTTATTACCATAACTATAGTTGTAATTATAACCATAGCTGTAATATTTATTAGAAAAATCTACACCATTTAAAATAACTGATAAATTTTTAATGCCATTTTCAACAATTAATTTATTCAAATTATTGATGAAGTTTTTTCTAGAATATTCACATCTGAAAATGTAAATAGGATAATCTACTTTTTTAAGCATTTCCATAGCATCCGATACCAAACCAATAGGTGGATTATCTAAAATTACCAAATCGTAATCTTTTTTAAGATCTTCCACCACTTCATCTAATTTTCCACTTATAATAAGTTCTGAAGGATTTGGAGGAATCGGTCCAGATGTAATAAAATCAAGGTTTTCCAATTCACTGTGATGAATACAACTTCTAATTTCGTCCTTATCAATTAAAATGGTACTCATACCTTTATCATTTTTAACACCAAATCCAGTATGAATTTTTGGTTTACGCATATCTAAATCGAGTATTATAACTTTTTTACCGGACATGGCTATAATTCCACCTAGATTTAACGTACAAAATGTTTTTCCTTCGCCTGATATGGTAGAAGTTATTGCCATTACTTTTTTACCTTCAACACTAGAAATAAACTGCAGATTGGTTCGAATAGATCTAAAAGATTCAGAAATAATTGATTTTGGATCTTTATTAATTACCAATTGAGAAACAGGAATTTCACGATTATAAATTGGAATAGAACCCAATATACTTACTGCGGAATTTGCATGTTTAGTAATTTCATCAATAGAGGTGATGGTGTTTTTTAATACATACCTTAATATTAAAATAATTAAGCTAATTACAATTCCTAATAAAATACCTGTAGTAATAATTATTTTTTTATTTGGTGAAAATGGTAAGCTTGGAACAAAAGCCTTATCTAATATGGTGTGCTGAGGAACAAAACCTGCTTCAGAAATGGAGTACTCTGTTCTTCTTTCCATAATAAGGGTGAAAAACTTCTCATCAATCGATAAAACTCTTTGTAACCTTGCATATTGTAATTCTTTGGCAGGAACGTTTAAGTACTTGTTTTGAATTTCATCAATCTTTCTTACAATTTCTTTTCTTCTATATTCAAGTTTTTCAACTAATGATGAAATGGATTTGAACAACACTTCTTTCTGAATTTCAATTTGTTGGTCGTGTAATTTTAATGTCTCACTTTCCTTGGTTGACTCTGTTAAAATTTTCTGACGTTGAACTAATAGTCCCTGTAGATCAGTAATTAAAGCTGTTATTCTAGCTTCATATTCCGTCCCTGACAAAATTGGTAAAAGATTATAAACATTGATATCTTTAATCTTTCCCTTAAGAGAGTTGTTGATTTCTGTTAAAACATTTTTTTGTAAATCAAAATCTATTAAATCGTTTTCCAATTTATTCACTCTATCAACATAAAGTGATGAAAATTTATCGATATCAGAAAGTTTGTTTGTTTTCTGAAATTCTTCAATGCTATTTTCAGAAAGTTTAACTTTATTGTAATACTTGTCTAATTGATCATCTAAGAACTCTATTACTTTTTTAGAACTTCTGCTTCGTTCTTCAATGTCATATACTATATATTCGTTAGCTAATGCCGTTAATATATCAGCAGTTTTAACGGCGTTGTTATCTTGAAAAGATAAACTTATGGTTTTAGCAGAAGGGTTTAAAGGATAAACATTTAATCTCGAAATGTAATTATTGGTAAGGTTTTCGATATCGTTAATGGTAAAATATAATGACGTGCCTTTTATGTTTGACTGTGATGCTTTAACCTCTTCGTATCCATCTATAAAAATCTTAAAGTCAACTTTTGACAACTTAATTTCTTGGTTATTTGAAAATTCACCTAAAAACAGTTCGTTTTCATAAAGTTTAAATTTATTATTCCCCGTTAATTCAACATAAAAAGGCAAACCTATTATACTGGAATCTTTAACAACAAAACTTACTTCTAGTGGCGAGTTTCTATACAACTCAAAAGTTAAAAATTTACCTTTATTGAAATAACTAACTTCTAAAGGTAATTTTGCTAAGGCTCGTTTTAATAAAAATTTTGATTTTAATAATTCAACATCTTTTGCAACATCTTCATCTTCTTGAAAGTTATCTACTTTAAGCACCTGATCGGCAGTATTTTTTGAACCCACCTGAAGCACTAATTGCGATTGATACAATGGAATTGTGTATCGTAAATAAAGGAATGAAACAACAACACATGTTAGAATAATAGCTACGAATAGAAGTAAATTCTTCTTAAAAATTTGAAGTAAAAGAATAATATCTAATTCGGTATTAAAATTAGATATCGTCTCACTTTTTTGAGTATTGAAGTGGTCTTCACTCATAAATAAACTATTTACTTAAGTTATTTATCACAATTATTAAGGTTAATGTGCTTGTAATAAGACTAACTAATGGAGCTACATCTCTAATGGCTTCGCTAAGAACATTTTTTCTTGGTTCAACATAGATGATATCGTTTGCTTGCATTACAAAATCAGCATCTTTTATTCCTTCAATATTTTTAAAATTAAAAAGATATACTTTAGGGTTTTTTAAATCCCCTCTAATTAGTTTTATTTTATGGGCTTTACTTTCTTTTAAAAGACCACCAGCTGCACCCAAAACTTCAAAAATAGTGGTGTATTGATTATTTAATGGCACTACTTGTGCTTTTCCAATTCCTGTAAAAACTGTAACCCTTCGGTTGGTAACTTTTAGTAATACAAAAGGCTTGATGTAATATTTTGAATACTCATCTTGAAGTATTTCAACAGCCTCTTTAATTGTTTTGTCCTTAAGATTTATCCTACCTATAACAGGAAATTTACAATTCCCATCATATTCTACTAACAGATCAGTAGAAGTTGTTCCCATTAATCTATTTTCTGCATTTGAAAGTGCTGTTAAATCAATTAAACGTGTACCCTCATTGGTGTACAATTGAAAATCCAACATGTCGCTGGGTCTGATTCTATATTCGGTTGTTGAGTCAGCAATATTTGTATCGTATTTATAATCTTTTTTTGCTCTCATCATTATACTTGGGTTAACATTACAAGCATAGATGGATAAAGCTACAACGAAAAGTAGTAGACTTTTAATTTTATTCAATTTCATATGTAAATATTTATTGTTTTAAAGCGGTCGTATGGAATACGCCATGCTATCTTCATCACTTTTTGTAGGTTTCGGTTCATGGCTATTTCATAGTTTCACTTCTATATAAGTCAACAAACTTATTAAAAACTTGCTTAATAAGTACAATTTATTTGGAGTTGTTTAACAAAGATACGTACAACTTCTCCATATCGTTGACTAAACGTGTAAAATGAAATTTCTCTTTTACATGAAGCCAACCTTGTTTACCCATGTTCAGCCTTAATTCGTCATCATCAACAAGTTTAAATAAAGCTTCAGAAAATTCAATTAAATTGTTAGATTTTACAATCAACCCAGTAATATTTGGTAATAAAATATTTTCGACCCCACCAACATTTGTGGTTACAATTGGTTTGTTTGCTGCCTGAGCCTCAATTAAACTCACGGGGGTTCCTTCGTTTAACGATGATAAAGCAATAATATCTAATCCTGCATTTGCCCAATCAATTTCTTTAATCCAAGAAGTAAAAGTGATGGTCGCTTTTTCTTGTTCTTTTGTAAATTCTTTAAAATCAATTTTTAATTCAGCACAGTATTTTAGCAAGTTATCTTTCTCTTCTCCATCACCGATAATAAAAACCCGAACTTTTTTATTCGTTTTTTGAATTAATTGGTGTATTGCATCAATAAACAAACGGTGATTTTTTATTGGAACTAAACGACCAATGATACCTATTGCAATTTCATCATCATCTAAAAGATATTTTTTTCTGAATGAAATTCTTTTTTCTTCGTGATTTTCTTGAAATCTTGACAAATCAAACCCTAAAGGAATAACTTTAATTTTTGATGCTTTACAAATTTTATGTTCCGAAGAAAGTTCTTGTTTTTGTATGTCACTAATAGCAATAATAGCTGATGATTTTCGTGCTAAATAACGTTCAATGGTTTTAAAAATAAGGGTTTTAGTTTTACCAAAATAGGAATGAAAAACGTGTCCGTGGAAAGTGTGAATAATTATTGGAACTTTACATTTGTATGCTGCAATTCTACCTAATGTTCCAGCTTTTGAAGCGTGAGTATGTACAATGTCTGGTTGAAATTCTTGAATAATTTTTTTTAATTTTTGATAAGCAATTTTATCTTCTTTAAATCCAATACTCCTTCGCATTTCTGGAATGATAACAGGTGTTAAACCCAATTGGTCAAGAATAAATGTTGAACTTTCTTCGCTGTCATCTTTATCTCCACCAACTAACAATGTTTCAAAATCATCGCTCAAATATTTGGTTAAATATGCGGCATTAAAGGTTGGTCCGCCTAAATTAAAGCGGTTGATGATACGAAGTATTTTTATTTTT
>CAYJMI010000029.1:13498-31813 GCA_964371285.1 uncultured Vicingus sp.
ATTCAAGTATTTTATCCTTAAAAAATAAAATGATAGTGTAATTCTATTTATAAAAAAACTCTAATAGTCATTTAAACTATTAGAGTTTTAAATCAAAATTATGAAAATTAAATATCGGTTTTTTCCATTCTAAATGCTGCCTTTTTTTCTTTCTTAAAATATTCAAATATAACTAAATAACCTGGTTTAGAAGGCATAACACTAAATCTTGTCGGTTTTGATTTGAGGTTAATTTTAGTATCTGTTATTTTCTTAGAATCGTTTAAACTAATCACTCCAATGTTAAATTTACTATCTCCTTTATCATTATTTCTATTATAATTTACATAGGTAGTTTGAAAATTAGTGTTGGCTTTATTACTTGAAGTATAAGTATAATCAAAACCTCCATACGTTTTCACAAACATACCTAGCGTGTTTTCATCGGCATAGCCAGCACCTGCAGGCAATTCTACGCTTGTTTTATTTTTTTCGAAGATGTATACATTTTCCAATGAAAAATCACTACTTAACTCAAATACCATCATATTTAATATATTTATCTTAGCTACAGATACTTCTGATCTACCTCCACCCAATACCGCAGCAGCAACTCCAATTCCACTAACTGTTTTATTAAATTGCTCAGCGATAGCATAATATTTACCATCATTGGTTTTTACAATTTTATGAACAAAAATGGCTACTCCACTTTCTAGTTTACCTTTATCTCCAACTTTTATTTTTTTAGACATGTCTTTCTCCCATGAAATATTTTTAGTAGATATTTCTTTTCCATCTTTGTTTAATTTTTTAAGGAAAAAACCTTCTTTATCTTTAAAACTCACCTTCCCATTAATTTTTTTATAGTACTCACCATAAACAATATATTCTGATTTTTGTTCATCAAACTCAACTCCAAATGGTAAATAAAAATCATTTTTATCAATAAACTCATTTTTAGAGGTTGCTTTTCCTGTTGTAGTATTCACTTGAATTAAATTAAAATCTATCTCTTTCGTCATAGCTGAACTTCTTGACGCTATAGTAAAAAACACATTTCCTTCATCTGAGTGTAGGAACGTAAACTGTTCAAAACTTTTTTCCATTACTCCAGAGCCTAAAGTCCATTTCTTTTTACCTTTATTATCAATCATATCAATAAATATTTTCATACCCTTACCTTTTTGTGCATAAGAATAAACAAAACCCTGATTTGGAACTTCCATTAATCCTCCACTATAAAAAGATTCTTCATTTTGAAGTTGTTGTGCAAGTTGCATGATATACATTTGGTCAACTTCTTTAATAGATTGAGATCCTGTTTTTTTACCGTTTAAATCATAAATATCAAATTCAAGTGTTTTTTCTTTAAAATTTAGAAATGAAAAACAAAAATGAGTTCCATTAAATTTTCCCTCCAATAAATAAATGTTTTTATCTTTTTTAATATCAATAGAATGTGTTGAACCCAAATTGTCATTTAATATTTCTAGACGATAATTAACCATTCCTTTATCTGATTTTTCCATAGCATAAAAAGCATAATAACCTTTTGTTTCATACTTTGTTCCTATTGATTGCACATTGCTTAAATGCACTTTTTTTACTCCTGATATCTCTTTTGTTTGAGATTTTGCATTTAAAGACAATAGAATTACCAATGTCATTAGTAGTACCTTTTTCATAATTTTAAGTTTAGATTAATTATTTAATTTGATTGGTTTTTTTAATTTTATTAATTGAATCGATGAAGTAACTATAAGTATAAGTTTTATTTAGAGCTTCTTTATCAACGATATTATTTATTTTGTAGTCGTAAATAGTTTTGAGAAAACTGTCGTATTCTGGGATTTTATTCTTAGATAAATGTGCTGACGAATAGTTTTGATAAATATATAATAATTTTTTTGAATTTAGGTTATGTAAAAATTGAAGTAAAATATTAAATCCATAAGGATACTCTTTGTTTGGAAATGGAGTATATTTAATAAACTCTTGGTTTTTTATTGTTGAGGCTATCTCTAATAATGCATGAGCAATTATATAGTTTAAAAATATATCATCAGGATAAATTTCTTGCATATTTAATGCGTTAAATAAAACTGTTGAATATTGGTTGTTTTCCATTAAGGTTATTAACGATTCAAACTCGAAAGTTTTTTTTAAATTTTTAAATCTTATTTCAAAATCTTTATTAGTTGTGTAGGTTTTTGGATAATTGTATTTTATTAATATTTCTATTCTTTTTCCACAATCTGGATGTGACTTTAACGAATCCTGTATTAAATATAACTCTTTAGCTCTTGACCAACTACTAGTTGCATCTTCATTAATTAACCATTTTGGGTCAATTGAATAGTTTGGTGTGGATAATTTATTGATGATGTCAACAGAATCTTTAAAAACAAAATAATCGGCACTATCAAGTATGTTTAGCATTGATATTGCTTTACTTAAATCAATATCTGCATTACTTATAAAATGATAACCAACTGAATCTGAAGATATTTCATTTTTCCTACTAGATAGCATTGCTTTTGATAATGTATTCAAATAAATTTTTTCTATTTCACTGTATCTATCACTATTTTTTTTAGATGCTGTTTTTAAATCTTTTTGCGTTTTTTTATCTTTTTCAATTCCGACAACTAACTCTACATGTTCTTTTGCATGATTAAGATAATCATGACCTATCTCATGCCCCATAACAAATGCCAATTCTTCCCATGAATTTATTCTGCTTAACAATCCAGTGTTAACAGCCAATATGCCTTCACTCAAACTAAATGCATTAACATCATTATCTCTAACTGTAAAAGCAATGTATTTAATCGATTTTAAATTTTCGTTAGACGAAATTAAATACGATAAAACGTCATTCACAAAAACACTCATTTCATCACCATACATTAAAGATTTTTCATCATACAATTCCTGAAAGAATTTAGTTCGTTCCAAACTTAACTCATTAATTTTTTTTAAAATATCTTTATCCTTTAATCCTGATTTATAAGAAGGCTCCTTTAATTTTAAAATTAATGATTTTATTAAAGTGTCTTGGGGTTGAAACTTTATAATTGGGGAGTAATTACTTTTTTCATTTTGAGCAAGTAATCTTAATGAAGTATTATAGATAATACATATAAATAAAAAAAATCTTATGAAGATATTAATGTTGAGGCTAATCATTCTACTTCTAATAATTTCAATTTCATCTACTGATGTAGAATTCATAATATTCTTCGACAAGTTTAATGTTTTAATTGATGATTAAACCTGTTTTATGTCATAAATAACTAGCACACCCACTTCTTCCACCACGTATTAAAAACTATTAATGCCCAAACCGTTGCTGCTGCATCGTTAGGATTTGACGAAAACAATTGTTTTTTTAATTGCTGAATGGTTTTTACATTAAAGATTCCCTGTTCCAAAATAAATTTATCACTTAATAAATCATTCTCAATAGTTGACCTTAATTCGTTTTTAAACCACGATAACAAAGGAACTTCAAACCCATGTTTTGGTCGGTTATAAATTTCTTGTGGTAATTCATTTCTAAAAGCATCTTGAAGAATTTTTTTCTTTAGTTGCCCGTCAATTTTAAACTCAACAGGTAATGAAAATGCAAAGTTAACCACTCTGTAATCTAAAAAAGGTGTTCTAACCTCCAAACTATTAGCCATACTCATCGAATCAACTTTCCTGAGCATATCGTTTACCAGAACCATTTTAGTATCAGTATAAAACACCTCATTAATATCTCCATCTATAGAAAGATTATTCAAAAGCAGATTTTTTCGTTTGTGGTAAATATTAAGAAATTCAGCTTCATTTATTGGGTTATTTATAAATAAATCATTGGTATGCTTTTCATCCAATATAGCAGCCCAAAGCCAATATCTTTCTTTGTTCGAGAGTTTTGCCCCCAAACTAAATTTATACAATTGTCTGTTAAGGTTGGTTAATTGATGATTTCTCGATTTAGGCAATATGTTCCAAATAGGGTATCCCCATTTCATTAACGATTCTTTAAAACTGGGATTCCGAACACTAAACTCTGCTAAATGTTTGTTGTAACCCGAAAAAATCTCATCAGCACCATCGCCAGATAAAGCTACTGTTACATGTTTTTTGGTGTATTTGCTTAAAATATAAACAGCAATAGCCGAAGAATCAGCAAAAGGTTCATCAATATAATCCAATACATCATTTAAATTTTCGTACAAATCATTGTTCGATAAGGAAAAAGCATGATGGTTACTTCCTATTTTTTTGGCAACAGCTAAAGCGTATTTTGATTCATCAAAAAAGGGTTCATCTTTATAACCAATCGAAAAGGTATTTAAATCTGGTTTGTGTCGTTTTGCTAACGTACTTATTACCGAAGAATCGACTCCGCCACTCAAAAAAGTACCAATTGGCACATCTGAAATTAAACGTTTTTGAACTGCATCATCGAGTAAATTGTGTAATTGCTGTTGAGCATTTTCATAGCTGATTGGTGTGTTTGGAATATATTCATTTGGATGATAGGGAATTTGATAATATTGATGTTCTTGTATTTTGGTTATATCATCAATTGAACCTAGTTGAATATAATGTGCTGGTTTTAATTTTCTAACTTTAGTAAAAATAGAATTGTTGGCAGGAATGTAGTTGAATTGAAAATAATTAAACAAACTTACCCTATCAATGGTTTTATCAATGTTAAAACTAAGTATGGCTTTTAACTCAGACGCAAAAACAAACGTGTTTCCATCAAAATAATATAACAATGGCTTCACTCCCATTCGGTCTCGAGCAATGAACAAGGAATTATTTTGTTTATCGAAAATAGCAAATGCAAAAAAACCGTTGAGTTTTTCTAAACAAGCTGCACCATGTTTTATAAACAAGTAAAGCAAAACCTCCGTATCACTATTGGTTTTAAAGGGTATCCCTTGTTTTATTAAATCAGCTTTTAATTCGAGGAAATTAAAAATTTCGCCATTAAAAATGATGATATACCTACCCGATTCGTCAGTAAAAGGTTGATTAGCCGACTCCGTTGTATCAATAATAGAAAGCCTTGCATGGCCTAAAGCAAGATGTTCATAAACAACAATGTTTTGATTGTCTGGACCTCTTTTGGAAAGGGTTTGTGTGGCGGCTTCAATTTTATGAAGTTCTTCCTTATTTTTTGATATAATTCCTACTATTCCACACATAATTATTCAGCAAACTAAAGCAAGTTTAAACAAAAATCCCTCTATCCAAATGGATAAAGGGATTTTTTTATCAAAAGATTCCTGCCTTCGCAGGAATGACGGTTAAAAATTACATATGAATTACCTCTCCATAAGCTGCTGCTGCTGCTTCCATCACAGCTTCACTCATGGTTGGGTGAGGGTGAACTGTTTTGATTAGTTCATGCCCGGTAGTTTCTAATTTACGAACTGCAACTAATTCAGCAATCATTTCGGTTACATTGTAACCGATCATATGTCCGCCTAGTAGTTCTCCATATTTAGCATCAAAAATAAGTTTTACAAAACCATCTTTATGTCCTGCAGCACTAGCTTTACCAGATGCTGAAAAGGGGAATTTACCCACTTTAATTTCATAACCTTTTTCAAGTGCCATTTTTTCTGTCATACCTACCGAAGCAACTTCTGGAGAACAGTATGTACAACCTGGTATGTTACCATAATCCAATGGTTCAACATGAACTCCTGCAATTTTTTCTACACAAATAATACCTTCGGCAGAAGCCACGTGAGCCAAAGCATGACCTTTAGTTACATCACCAATGGCATAATAACCGGGAATATTGGTTTGGTAAAAATCGTTGGTTACAATTATGTCTTTATCTACGACAATACCCACTTCTTCTAAGCCAATATTTTCGATATTTCTTTTGATACCAACTGCAGATAAAACTACATCGCACTCAATAGTTTCTTCGCCTTTTTTAGTTTTAACCAATACTTTACAACCACTACCTTTGGTATCAACACTTTCTACTGAGGAGTTGGTCATTACATTAATTCCAGCTTTTTTAAACGAACGCTCCAATTGTTTAGAAACTTCTTCGTCTTCTAAAGGTACAATGCTTGGTAAAAATTCAATTAACGTTACTTCAACACCCATCGCATTATAGAAGTATGCGAATTCAGAGCCTATAGCTCCTGAACCCACCACTACCATTTTTTTAGGTAATTTAGGTAAAGTCATTGCCTCACGATAACCTATAATTTTTTTTCCATCTATTGGTAAGTTCGGTAATTCTCTTGAACGAGCTCCGGTTGCAATAATAATATGTTTTGCTTCGTATTCAGTAATTTTTTTATCATCGCCTTCAACAGCGACTTTTTGTCCTTTTTTAAGGGTTGCCGTTCCTTTAATAACATCTATTTTATTTTTTTTCATTAAAAACTGAATACCGTTACTCATTCCAGCAGCAACATCTCTACTTCTTTTAACTATTGCAGGAAAATCAGCATCAGCATTTTTTACAGTAATTCCGTAATCGGATGCATGGTTAATGTATTCAAAAACACTCGCACTTTTTAACAACGCTTTGGTTGGAATACAACCCCAGTTTAAACAAATACCACCTAGTTCGGCTCTTTCTACTATAGCTACTTTTAAGCCTAATTGAGAAGCTCTGATTGCAGCCACATAACCACCTGGTCCGCTCCCAACAACAATTACATCATAACTCATATTCTTGTTTTTTTAATTTTTATTATTCTTATTTCAGAAAAGCGAAGTTAACATTAAAATTTGAGATTTGAGATTTGGAATTAGAGATTTGTCGGAAGCCCGATCCCGATAGCTATCGGGAGTAAACTGAAGACTGTGAACTGTGAACTGTGAAAAAAGACTACCTCTTAAAAACCACCTCTAATTTATGTATTTTAAAATCTGGTGCATTATTCTTGATTAAGGTTGGATAAATAGTAAAAATAGTATCACTTGGAGGAATAAAATTTCCTTCGAGTTTGCCATAAAATTTCCAACGAGTTATTCCATCTATAATGGTTTTAGATTCATTTTCTAATAAAGTGCAATTTAAAGGGTCTAAACCTCCTTTTAAAATTTGTTGATTTCCTTTGTAAAACTCAAAATCTAAAACCATCATTGGAAATTCTTTGTATTCCATATCACAATCTAAATAAAAATCAATTTGACAATGCTTTTTGCAATCTATTGAAATAGATTGAGGCTCAGTTTTAGTTAAATCAATTCTAGTAATTTCTTCGGTACAAGAAAAGAGAACTAAAATTAATAGTAAGGGGAATAGTGTTTTCATTGGAAATTGGAAATTAGTCATTAGAAATTTACACATCTTCACATTTACACATTTACACATCTCCACATTTACTTACCACTTCCTTTCAACACTATTAAAACGGTATATATTAGTATTTTAAAATCAACTAACAATGACATATTTTCAATATAAAGAATATCAAATTTTAATCGTTCAATCATTTGTTTTACATTTTCGGCATAACCATATTTTACCTGACCCCAAGAGGTAATTCCTGGTCGTACTTTTAATAAATGATAATAATGAGGAGCTTCAAGGATAATTTGGTCAATAAAAAATTGTCGTTCTGGACGAGGACCAACCAAACTCATATCACCAATTAAAACATTGTAAAATTGCGGAATTTCATCTAATCTAACTTTTCGCATAAAACGACCAAAATTAGTGATTCGCATGTCTTTTTGACTAGACAATGCTGGCCCATCTTTCTCAGCATCAGCACACATCGAACGAAATTTATAAATCATAAATGGTTTCCCATGCATACCTATTCGTTCTTGTGAAAAAAACGCTGGTCCTTTTGTGGTTGCTAATACAATTAATGCAGTGATAATATATAACGGTGAAAACACAATTAATACAAACAAAGCTGTAAAAATATCAATCAAACGTTTAACTGATTGTTGCCACAGTGGCATTATTTCTTTAGTAATAACAATTAATGGGGTACCAAATATCGACGACATTTTAACCGAACCAGCTAAAATATCGTACATATCAGGAATAATTTTAATAATTACAGGTAACCCTTCTAAAACAGTAATAATATTTCCAAGGCTTTTATGTTCTGATGATTCAATGGCAATAATTACTTCTTCAATTTTATTTTTCTCAATGGTGCGACGAAGATTAACACAATTACCTAAGTGAGGTAAAAAATCGGCAAGTTTAAATATTTCGTTGGCTTCATTAACATGAGTAAATCCAATAATTGTATTTCCTGATGAATGTTTTTGATTACTTAATTCATGGTATAATTCAAGTGCTTTTTGGTTGGAGCCTATAATTAGTGTATTGAATCCAATTTCCCTATTTTTAATTCTATTACCTGTGTATGTAGTAAGTATGAATCGAAATGTTTCTGTTAATAAGAAATGGGTTAAAAATAAAGTGAAAAATGATTTATAATATTGTGTATAAGATGCAATCTCATCGTCAAGAATAATAACAAAAAACAGGATGAACGAACCTATTAGTGAAGTTAAAAAAGTTTGACCAAATTCTCTTAATCTCGATTTGCGATAAATGTTTTTGTATGTACCAGTTAAGGTATAAAGGCTTATCCAAAATAGAGGTATAAATATTAATGCTAAGTAAAATTTATCATCAAAAACTATATCAATATCATAACCAAATTTAATGGGTTCGATGTATATTTTTCTAAAAACAAAAAACAACGACCAGCTAATAATAGCTGAGAGCACATCTATAAAAATGTATTTTAAAGTATGAAGCTTTTTATTCATTAAAGATGAACTATTTTTAAATTATCGATAACAAATTCAGGGTAATCTACTTTAGATTGAAAACCAAAAAATATTTTATATTCAGCAGCATTACTTCTTGTACTTATAGGTTCAGTAAAATTTAGATATATCTTTTTCCAAGTAGCCGTTGTATTCAAATAAAATACTCCTATTTGGTCGCTGTCAGCATATAAACCAACCAATACCGGCTGATTGCATTTGAAGTTTAATTCCATAAAAATGGTCTTCCCATTTCTTGGCAATGTAGTAAATACGGGCGTGTAACATTCAAAAAAATCCATGTCTGGAATTAATGAAACTTTGGCAGAATAAATTCCTTCAAAAACATCTGTACTGGTTTTATAAACAACTGTATCTGAAATAGCATTGTATGAAAAAGGCAAACTTGCCGATTCAAAATCTTCCATCCAATAAAAAGTAGTTCCTGAAGTGTATTTGGTATTTGGTATAACTGCTAATGTTTTATTCTTTTCTAAAGTTACTTGCTGACTGTATGCCTCATAAAATAGATATTTAACTCGTCGTTCACTTATACCATTTTCTTTAATTCCAGGGTAAACATCTAACTTACAGGTTCCTTCTTTTATTACAGGAAATTTAGCAGGTAATTCAAAAACACCTACTAAATCGTTATCGATGTAAACCCAAGCATCGGTAATATTGTTAGAATTAGTCCCTTCCATGGAGTAATTGGTAGATAAAGAAAATTTTTCGATAGAGATATAAGAAGGCACTTCTGCTTCCAAATCTTTTTTAGAACAGGAGTTAAAAGCAAATAAGATTACTAATACTAAAATGTAATTTTTTACGATGTGCAATGTTTTAAAAATATCCTCCCCAAACGCAGATTCAAATTAATTATTGTGCAAATGTATTAATCTTCTATTAATGACAATGAAATTTTTAATTTTTCAACAATTTTATGTGCTACATCCAAGGCATTATAGCCATCATGAATGTTTACTAAAGGCTTGGTATTATTGTTTATAGCGTGAGCAAACTGCGTTAATTCTTCTTTAATGGCATTTACTTCATTAACTTGAGGTTTATCAAAATAAATTTGTTTTTTGCCTTTTCCGTTTCCCAAATCTAAAGTTACCGAAAGCGGATCAGGTTCACCAATTACACTTTTTAGCTTAACGATTTCGGCTTGTTTTTCCAGAAAATCAACCGAGATGTAGGCATCTTTTTGGAAAAGGCGGGTTTTACGCATGTTCTTTAACGAAATTCTGCTTGCTGTTAAATTGGCAACACATCCGTTATCAAATTCAATTCTTGCATTAGCAATATCAGGCGTATCGCTTACCACAGCAACTCCGCTGGCATTTATTTTTTTAATGTTCGATTTTACTACACTCAACACAATATCAATATCGTGAATCATTAAATCCAACACCACTGGAACATCGGTTCCTCTTGGGTTAAATTGAGCCAATCGGTGTGTTTCGATAAACATTGGGTTATTAATGTATGGTAATGCTGCTGTAAAAGCTGGGTTGAATCGTTCAACATGCCCCACTTGTACTTTCACATTGGCTTCTTCCGACAAATAAATCAACTGTTTTGCCTCATCAACAGTATTGGTAATAGGTTTTTCAATAAAAACGTGTTTGGACAATTTTAAGGCTTTCGAAGCACAATCGAAGTGAGATAATGTTGGTGTTACAATATCAACTACATCTACAGCACTAATCAGTTCATCCATATCAGTAAAAGCTCTTACTTGATATTCGGCTTCCACTTTTTTTCGGTTTTCTTCATCCAAATCGAAAAATCCAACCAATTCAAACAAGTCAATTTCTTTTAATAACCTGATGTGTATTTTTCCTAAATGACCTGCACCTATTACTCCTATTTTCAACATGTCTCAAATTTTTTATCAAAAGTAAATGATATTGATTCTTCAAAGTATGACTATGAACAATATTATTAACACTCAAAGTTTAATAAGAAGCAGATAAGATTATATAAATTTGAGTTTATCTGCTTTTCTTTGTGAAAAATAAAATAGTGATTGACACCTACAGACATAAAGGATTGAGAAAACAATTGGCAGAAATTGTTGCTGGTAAAGGAATTACAAATTTAAAAGTTTTGAAAGCCATTGAAACCATTCCTCGTCATTTGTTTATACCCGATACCGCTTTTCATAAGTATGCTTACGAAGACAAACCTTTTCCTATTGGTTCGGGACAAACCATTTCACAACCTTATACCGTAGCTTTTCAAACCGAATTATTAAACCTTAAAGCAGGCGAAAAAGTATTGGAAATAGGCACCGGTTCGGGGTACCAGACTGCTGTTTTGTTGGAAATGGGTGTTAAAGTTTTTTCTATAGAACGACAAAAAGCCTTGTTCGATCGAACCAAAACATTTTTACCAGCTATTGGTTATGCTGCTGCCAAGCTTTTTTATGGCGATGGCTACGCAGGTTTACCCACTTTTGCTCCTTTCGATAAAGTGATAGTTACCGCCGGAGCACCTTTTGTACCTGAGGATTTGTTAACCCAATTAAAAGTAGGTGGAATATTAATTATTCCTGTAGGCGAAGGCAAGGAACAGATGATGAAGAAAATTCTAAAAATAGATGCCAACAATTATACTTCAGAAGAATTGGGCGTGTTCCGATTTGTACCTTTGTTAAAGGAGAGAGGGAAGGATTAAAGCCCTCTCCTACTCTCCGAAGAGATTAATATTATTGCTATTCATCACTTTTCTTTTTGAGTTCTTCAATAGAATGCAATAATCTCTTTTTATCTTTTTCAGTATCTTTAATTTCCTTATTCAAAAAGTCCTTATACTTATCGTTGCTCGGTTCGCTTAATTGAAGTTTAAGCATTGAGATTGTAATATCACATAGTTGAAGTTGAAATTTTTTCAGCTCCAATTTTCTTTTTGGTGGGACAATGTCAAAGATTAAATACTCGACAAATACTTTACAGTTTAAATCTAAAAGGTCATAATCGTCAAACTGAAATTTCTTTGCTCGTTCAATAATTTGTTCTCTCGAAATTTCAGTTTTAGGATTGAAGTGTATTTCTATTTGATTCTCATTAAACCTCTCAACAAGGAAACCATTTTTGGTCACCAAGTTTATGTTTGTTCCTTTTGCCATTTCAATGAGAATTTCTTCTCCTCGTTGTGATGTTCCCAAAACTACCGCATAATGAAATTCTGGCTTTCTTGAAGAAATTAGTTCAATGATGTCAAGCGGGCGTTTGAGAATTGCTCCCGTCAACACCTTTTTGCCATTTGCGATGATGTGATTCTTGTTGTTGTCAAACTCTGGAAGATGGTTTACGAATGTGCGATTATTTGTTTGCCTCAAACTTTTTATATCAATGAGAAATTTTTTATCAATTTCAACATTGCCAATTTTGCTACCAAGTTTTGAAAGTAAAAGGAAAGTATTAAAGAAACTCATTTTATTTTTTCAGTTTATTATTTTAACTCTATTAATATTTATTCAACTCGCTAACTAAAATTTCTTTAACATCTTTCAAGTTTTTAAGATTCGGATTTTTCAACTCCAAATCTTTGATATCTTCAAGTGCACCATTTAATGAGTATTTAGGATTCTTGTCCGTTTTACAAGAGGACACTGCATTTACATAATCATCAATTGATTCATCTTTTTCCTGAACCAAATGAACGAGAGCAATATTAAATTTACAAAAAGCAAGGTCGGGATTATAAGTAAGTGCTTTATTACTTAACTCTACACATTTATCTAATTCGCCTCTTTCAAATGCTTTCCAACCTAAGTTGCCATATAACATTCCTTTGTCTGCTTCTGCATTCACTTCCTCGAGTACTACCACAACTTCAATAAAAATATTTATGCCGTTCATGGCAGAAGGATTTCTAAGACCCAAATAAAGTGTATTACCATAATTAGTCTCAATAGATTGTACTGCTTGTCTTGCATTTTGCAGGCTTACATCAGAATAAAATCTCCAAGTATTATCATCTTTGTTTTCAAAAGCAGCAGCAAATTCTTTTGGAAGAACCAAAACATCAACTGAACCAGAACCTGGCGGAACTTTGATTGAAGATGCAACCGCTGCACCTATCCCACCAGTTGTTAGAGCTGCACCAACTTGAAGTCCTAAGTTTAATAGTTGAATTCCATCTGCACCAGGTGATGTTGAAAAACTGTAATACCATCTTTTAGTGTTAGCAGGCAAATCAATTTTGATAGTTACTCTAGATTTTCCACCCATGTAAGACCTTGCTCCACCATTCAGATAATAGTTACGCTGTTCAATTAGCGTTACTGTTTTAAATGTTTGTGCAAATGAATTTACTGTAAGTAACCCTAAAACAACTGTTACTAAAATTTTTCTCATGACACACTTATTTTTATTTATGCTTACTCTATTCGATTTTCAGCTTCCCCGTTTTTTTTATCTTTGCTTGCAGATACTTTTAAATTGGAGTGTCCCAAAGAATGAAAAATAATATACGTATTTATGAAACAGATGCTCAACTCAAATATAGCAATTTATTTTCAATCACCTCGAAGCCTCTTCCGTTTTAACAGAACTACTAATCATTTTGTTTAATTCTTCTAACTCTATTGTTGTTAAATCTCGCCATTGTCCGATGGGTAAATTGTCTAGCGTAAGGTTCATTATTCGAATTCGTTCTAATTTGTGTACTTCGTAGTTAAAATATTCACACATTCGTCGGATTTGTCGGTTTAACCCTTGTGTTAAAATAATCCTAAACATAAACCGATTGATTTGTTCCACTTTGCATTTGTTGGTAACGGTATCTAAAATAGGTACTCCGTTTGCCATGTTTTTAATAAAATTTAGCGTTATGGGTTTATTCACCGTAACCAAATATTCCTTTTCGTGGTGATTTCCAGCTCGTAAAATCTTGTTTACAATATCACCATCGCTGGTTAATAAAATCAATCCTTGTGAGGGTTTATCTATTCGTCCAACAGGAAAAATCCGTTCTGGATGATTTACAAAATCAATGATGTTGTCTTTTATTTTTTGCTCGGTGGTACACGTTATGCCTACCGGTTTATTGAGCATAATGTAAACAAATTCTTTTTCGGGCGGACTAATCAACTTACCATTTACCACAACCTTGTCGCCTTCCTGCACCTGAGTTCCCATTGCGGCTAGTTGTCCGTTTATGGTTACTTTTTGTTGTTCAATCAATTTATCGGCTTCTCGTCGCGAGCAGAAACCTGTTGAGCTGATGTATTTATTTAATCGGGTTGACATTAATTAGAGTTTGTCCATAATGTATAAGTTTGACACTAATTGTACGAATTATAACAAGTGAACCTTGTTCTATTACTATGTAAAATTAGTGTAATTCGTGTCAATCTCTTTTTATTTTGCTGACTTTATGTACAGACACTAATTAGCTAGCATAATATTTCTGTCTGAAAATCATCAAAAAATCATCAGGCACTTTGGTTTCAAAAGTAACTTCCTGATGAGTTACAGGATGTAAAAAGGTTAACACCTTAGCATGAAAAGCCATTCTTCCCAACGGATTTTCGGTTGCACCATATTTTTTATCACCGACAATGGGGTGTTTTATTCCACTAAATTGTGCTCTTAATTGGTGTTTGTGTTCCGTTTCTTGCCAAGCTTCTAAAAGCGTGTAATACTCATTTTTCTTCACCACACTGTAATGGCTCACCCCTTTTCGTGCATCTTTTGGGTTGGTTCCGGAATAAACAATCAAGGCTTTACTTTCTTTTAAAAACGACGAAATAGTGTCTTCGTCTTTTTCCATTGTTCCTTGCGTAATCACCAAATATTTACGTTTCATGGCTGTACTCGACCAAGTATCAGTTAATTCCTGAAAAGCAGCACGAGTTTTTGCAAATACCATCAAACCCGATGCATCTCTATCTAAACGATGCACCACAAACAAATGTGCTGCTGAATCTTCTTGTTTAATATGGTCGGTTACAATTCGGTAAGCAGTAGTTTTTCGTTCTTTGGTTGTTCCAACTGATAGCAATCCTGCTCGTTTATTAATCACGATAATACTATCGTCTTCAAAAACAACTTTTAAGCCTTGGTAAATGACCTTTTTAAAAGGACCATCCCAACTCACAGTAACTTTATCATCAGCAACTAATTCCTGATCAAATTGCGTGCTGATTTCATTTCCAACCTTAATTTGTTTATGAGCTAACAAAGACTTTATTTTGGTTCTGCTTTTATCTTTGATTTTTAATATCAAAAAATCCAACAATTGGATGGGTTCTGTTACGGTTAAAACTGATTGACGATGTGTGTCGCCCTTTTTTTTGTATGTTCTTTTGGCCATTTCTGTAATAAAAATCAAAAGTAGTTAATTTGCTACTGCTAAAATTTTAAAATTTGTAATTTTGTCGAAGATTATGCATAGTGATAATTCTATATTAAAAAAATATTAATTTTCATTATTCAAAAGATTCTTCACTTCATTTGTTTTTAAAAATCAAAAAACGATTTTTGAACAAATTTTGTTCAGAATGACAGTAGATTAGAGCATTTGAAACAACAACTTTTAAACTTTTAAACTTTTAACTTTATAAACTATTTATGTCTGATATTATTCACTTATTGCCCGATTCGGTTGCTAATCAAATAGCAGCAGGTGAAGTTATTCAGCGACCGGCAAGTGCAGTAAAGGAGTTGTTGGAGAATGCAATTGATGCCGATGCATCAAGTATTTCGCTGGTAATAAAAGATGCCGGTAAAAGTTTGATTCAAATCATTGATGATGGGAGCGGTATGTCGGAAACCGATGCCCGATTGAGTTTTGAGCGACACGCTACTTCAAAAATTACCTGTGCCGACGATTTGTTTAACATTACTACCAAAGGGTTTAGAGGGGAAGCCTTGGCTTCAATTGCTGCCATTGCTCAGGTAGAACTTAAAACTAAAAAAGAAGGAAAAGAACTAGGCACCATTATTTTAATTGAAGGAAGCGAAGTAAAAGAGCAAGAACATTGTTCCTGCACAAAAGGAACCTCTTTTTCGGTGAAAAATTTGTTTTATAATGTTCCTGCACGACGAAATTTTTTAAAATCAAATCCCATTGAAATCAGACATATTATTGATGAATTTCAACGTGTGGCTTTGGTACATCCAGAAATTTCATTTTCGATGTTTAACAACGGAAATGAAGTTTTTAACCTCAACAAGGGTTCTTTTAGACAACGAATTGTTAGTGTTTTTGGTGATAAATACAATCAGAAATTAGTTCCTGTTACCGAATCGACCGACATTGTTAGCATTGAAGGATTTGTAACCAAACCTGAATTTGCTAAAAAAACCAGAGGCGAACAGTTCTTTTTTGTCAACAACCGATTTATAAAAAATGCGTATTTGAATCATGCTATACAAAGTGCTTTCGACCAATTGTTGAGTAAAGACCAATATCCATCTTACTTTTTAAAACTGACTATTGACCCTTCTAAAATTGACATCAACATTCATCCTACCAAAACTGAAATAAAGTTTGAAGATGAACGAGCTATTTATGCAATTATTCGGACTGCTGTAAAACAAGGATTAGGCAAAAACAACATTTCGCCAACACTCGATTTTGAACAAGAATCTAGTTTTAATATTCCTATTTTTAAATCGACTGACCCCATAAAAGTCCCGGGCATTAAAGTCAACCCCGACTACAATCCGTTCAGTGGTGTAGATAAAAAATTACCTTCAAACGGGCAACCCCGTATCGAGTACGGGTCTAAACCAAACAACAAAAATTGGGAAACACTTTATCAAGATTTTGAGGTAAATACTACAGTGATTAAAGCTCAACAAGAAGTTACTAGTGAAGAAAAACAGCCCAATCAAACCATTTTAACCAGTTGGGATGAAACCGAACATGAAACGAAAAAAACATTTGTTCAGCTTCACCAAAAATATATTTTTACCCAGTTAAAATCGGGTTTCTTAATTATTGACCAACAACGGGCTCACGAACGTATTTTATTTGAACATTTTGTTGCCACTATTGCCAATAATAAAAGTTCTAGTCAGCAATTGTTATTCCCTGAAACTATTGATTTTAGCTCGTCGGATGCCGAATTGTTGTTGGAAATAAAAAATGAAATTGCAGCACTTGGTTTTATTATGGATAAAGTGGGCAGAAACTCGTTTGTAGTTTCGGCAATTCCTGCCGAAATTGAAAACTTAGCCATTAAACAAATTTTTGAAACTCTTTTAGAGCAACTAAAATCAAACAACAATGAACTTAAACTCAAAAAGGTTGAACATTTGGCTTCTTCATTGGCAAAAAGTTCAAGCATAAAAGCTGGAAAATCATTAAGCGAAGAAGAAATGAGTTCATTAATTGATAACCTATTTGCTTGCGAAATGCCATATAGCTTACTCAACGGAAAACCAACCGTAATTACATTAACTTTAGACGATTTAAACAAACAATTTCAATACTAACTATGTTTAGAGATACACCACCAGTTGTAAAAAATTTATTAATTATCAATGTTTTGGCTTATGTAGCTATGCTAATGCTAAGCTCTCAAGACCTTGATTTAACCGAATATTTTGGGTTACATTTTTGGAAAAGCGAAGCGTTTTATCCTCATCAATTGATTACCTACATGTTTATGCACAGTTTTACCATTACGCACTTATTGTTTAACATGTTTGCCGTTTGGATGTTTGGAAAAGTACTCGAAAGTGTTTGGGGAAGCAAACGGTTTCTAATCTACTATATGGTAACCGGTGTTGGTGCGGGTTTAATTCAATTGTTGGTTATTTACTTGAGATTAATGCCTTTGTACAATCAACTTTCGCCAGAAGATTTAAGCTACATTACAGAAAATGGTTACCAACTTTTGCAGGAAGGTAAAAACTTTACTGACCCCATTGCAGGAAAAATCAATTTATTATTGAATGTAACTACTGTTGGTGCTTCGGGTGCTGTGTTTGGTATTTTATTGGCATTCGGTATGTTGTTTCCCAATACCGAATTGATGCTACTGTTCCCTCCTATTCCAATAAAAGCAAAATGGTTTGTAATAGGTTATGGAGCCATTGAATTGTATTCAGGAATGGCAAACAATGCAGGAGATAATGTAGCTCATTTTGCACATTTGGGCGGTATGTTGTTTGGGTTTTTTATGATAAAATATTGGCAGAAAAACTCGAATCGGTTTTATTAGAAAGGGACACGACTTGCACAAATTAATTTAGTTCAAAAGCTACTCCTGAAACAAAGTAGTAAAATAACAGTACTCTTTAATTATTAATTTACAATTTGATATAAAGTTGAGGCAGACTTTTTTAACTTTGCAAAAAACTTCAAAACTTAAACTTTAAACTAATTAAGTATGAGCGACGATAAAAAAGTAATATTTTCGATGAACAGAGTGGGCAAAACCTTGCCTAATGGAAAAGTAATTTTAAAAGATATTTATTTGTCCTTCTATTATGGAGCAAAAATTGGAATTATTGGATTAAACGGTTCAGGGAAATCAACCGTGATGAAAATTATTGCTGGTGTTGAAGACCAATACAATGG
>CAYJMI010000030.1:0-30497 GCA_964371285.1 uncultured Vicingus sp.
AAGACATCAACAAGAAAAAACATGAACTTATTGGACATGTTACTATTATTCAGTAGAAAAAGATATCATTAGCAAACTAAAAGAGGTTCTAATGTTAGATTCTCTTTTTTTTTGTTAAACTTTGATATCAAAATTTTATACATTATCTTCAAAATTTTATACATTAACAACAATTATTTCATTTTATTTTTACAATTAATTAATTATTGAAACTAACAATAAAAAAATTGAATAAAATGAAGAGATTATTTTATCCCAAATCAGCACTATTATTAATAGTAATTTGTTTTACATTTATTGTAAAAGCTCAACAATATTCAGGATATACGTTGGTGAGTGTAAAAAATTCAACAACAGCACAATTGATTGATACGAATAGTGCGGTTTATCATACTTGGACGGATGCTACCCTAAAACAAGCTGGTTATTCTAGTTATGTAACACCTGGCGGTTTTTTGTGGAGGGCTATTGTTAAATCAGGTACTTCGTTTACTGGAGGACCGATATGTGGAGAAGTCCAAAAATTGGATTATAATGGGAATGTAGTTTGGGATTTTGTGTATTCAACAACATCATATGTAACACATCATGATATATGTCCAATGCCTAATGGAAATGTGCTTTTAATAGCTTATGAAACAAAAACGTCTACAGAAGTAGCTAATGCAGGATGTTCAACTTATAGCGGAACGATGTGGCCCGAAAAAATTGTTGAAGTGCAACCTACAGGATCAACAACAGGAACAGTTGTTTGGGAATGGCATGCTTGGGATCATTTGGTTCAAAATACAAATTCTTCTGCAGCAAACTACCAAACATCTATTGTTAATCACCCGGAATTGTTAAACATCAATTATTTAGCTAAAAAAGATTGGTTACACGCAAATGGAGTAGATTACAACCCGATTCTTGATCAAATTACGTTCAGTTCTCATAATCTAAATGAAATGTATGTGATAGACCATAGCACAACTACGACAGAAGCTGCTAGCCATTCTGGTGGTAATTCAGGAAAAGGTGGCGATATTTTATACCGTTGGGGAAATCCGGCTGCCTATGGAGCATCAGGAACACAAATATTTAATGTGGTTCATGATGCACATTGGATACCTGAAGGATACCCTAATGCAGGTGATTTGTCGGGGTATAATAACAAAGGTATAACAAGCCCAAGTAGTGCTTCATGTACAGACCTTTTTACCCCTCCCGTTTTAGGATATAATTATTCAATAAATTTAGGTTCGGCTTATTTACCTTCTGCTTATAATAAACGACAACTATCGGGAGGTTATAATAGTAATGAAGGGGGTTCACAACAACTACCAAATGGAAATATGCTGGTATGTATGGGGATTTCGGGATACATAAAAGAATTTAGTCCAACAGGTGCTTTGGTTTGGTCTAAAACCCTTACGGGTCCTCAGGCTAAATCAGCAAAATATAACGAATGCTACTTTAATAATGCTGCACCTCCAATACCTACAATTACTGAAACAGTTGGAGAGTTAAATAGTAGTTCAGCGACAACGTATCAGTGGTATTTGAATGGGCAACAGATTGCAGGTGAAATAAACCAAAACTATACTCCAACTCAAAGTGGTATTTATTTGGTTCGAACAACTGATGTAAACGGATGTGTATATCAATATTCTGAAGGCTATAATTTTAACCTTACCACTGGAATTAATGCTACTTTACAAGATGTAAATTTTAATATTTATCCAAATCCATCAAGTGGAATAGTTAATATTGAGGATACTTATTTAACTGGGAAAAGATTTGAATTGTTTGTTTATGATGCTGTTGGCAGAATAATTATTCAAAACAAAAACATCTATCAATTAAATTTAGCTGAGTTTGAAAACGGTATTTATTATATCACCATAAAACCAGAAAATGCTAAAATTATTAACACTAAAATTATTTTATCAAAATGAAAAAAATTATACTAGTTAGTACTGCTATTTTATTAGCCTCAAGCATGTCTTTTGCAAAGAAAATTAAGTTTTCTGTTGACATGGTAGGAATTACAATAAGTCCATTTGGAATGCATATTACAGGCGATTTTCAAACTTTAGCAGGCTATGCAGGTGGAGATTGGATGCCAAATAATACTCCTCTTATTCAAGAAATTAGTGATACTAATATCTATAGTATAATTGTAGATATTCCTGCTTTTGCTAAGTATGAGTATAAGTTTGTAAATGGAGACCAGTTTTATGAAGCCGAGTTTGTTCCGGCAGAATCGAGAGTTGGATATAACTTTAATGATAATCGTTGGATATATTTAGATTCGCTTGCAGACGACACTACTTTTGTTGGAGCAATAAAATTTGGAGAAAATGCTCCTGCCAACTTAAATCTAATTCGTTTTTATGTTAATATGCAAAACGAATTTGTTTCGCCAAATGGAGTTCATTTAGCTGGCGATTTTCAAGCCTGGAGTACTTCAAAATCGATAATGTATCATTTTGTTGATGCACCAAATGGAGTGTATGAAGTTATTGAATATGTTACTCCAAATACCTACCAATATAAATTTTATAATGGTAACACTACTGGTGATAATGAAACTATTGCTGGAGGCTGTACTACAGGAGGGAATAGAAGTCTTACGGTTACATCGGATATAGTATTAAATACAGTATGTTTTTCAGCTTGCTCTGATTGTACAACCAGTACTGATGAGTTGAGTGAAAATTCATTGATAAGCATTTATCCAAATCCTACAACGAATTACGCAACCATTCACTTTAAAAATAACGACCCAAAAACGGTTGTAATTACTGATATAAATGGTAAAATAGTTCGAGAACTCTATTCAATTAGTTTTACTTCATTACAAATTCGAAAAGACAATTTAAAAGCGGGGATTTATTTTGTGAATGTTAGATATGCTGATAACTCTTTATCCAAAGAAAAATTAATTTTTCAATAACATGTCATGGTTTTAAAGAATAAGTTTTTTTTAGTGTTCTCATTTTTTGTAATAATGTTTCAAACTGCGGTTTCGCAAACTACATTTTACGATGTGAATACCATACAAAAAATTGAAATTACTTTTTCTCAACCCGATTGGGACTATCAACTAGATACTTCAAAAGTGGGTAGTGAAGGTTATACTATGGCAAGTTCTGTAAGTATAAACGGTGTTTTGTTTGATAGTGTTGGCGTAAAATACAAAGGAAACAGTTCGTATGATTCTACTAAAATCAAAAACCCGTTACATATCGAATTAGATGCCTATAAAAACCAATCGTACCAAGGTGTTAAAGACGTTAAACTCAGTAATTGTTATGCTGACCCATCAATGATTAGAGAGGTGTTGGCGTATAAAATTTTAGAAAATTATATGGATTGTCCGAGAGCTAACTTTGCACAAGTTTACATCAACGGAAACTATATCGGTTTGTATTCAAATGACGAAAGTATTAACAAGACATTTTTATCTACTCATTTTTCATCTTCAAACAATACGTTCATCAAGTGTAATCCTATTGTTAATCCAGGACCTACAACAAAAAGTAATTTAAAATACATTTCAACGGATAGTTCTCAATACTTTAATTTTTATGAAGTAAAATCAACCAATGGCTGGAACGATTTAGTTAAATTGTGTGATACAGTTACCAATTATCCTTCGGCTATTGGATTAACAGTTGATATTGATAGAGCTTTATGGATGTTAGCTTTTAATAATGTTTTAGTCAATTTAGATAGCTATTCTGGTGCATTTTGCCAAAATTACTACTTGTATAAAGATGCTACACAAAGATACAATCCAATTGTTTGGGATTTGAATATGGTATTTGGGGCTTTGCCTTTTGTAGGTAGTGGGTTAAGTAGTTTAGGTTCGCTTACAGTTACAAATATGCAACAACTTCCTACAACTATACATAGCACAGATAATTATTGGCCATTAATAAAAAATATAATGAGCGATTCTACCTACAAAAGAATGTATATTGCTCATGTTAAAACCATTACAAATGAAATTTTTGTTAATAATCTTTATCAAACACTAGCAATGCAACTTCAAGCAGTTGTTGATACAGCAGTTCAAAGTGATATAAATAAATTTTACACATACACTCAATTTCAAGATGGATTGACAGGAGATGTTACATCTAGCTACACTATACCTGGTATTGCTAACTTAATGAACCCTAGGGTTTCCTATTTACAATCTACTACTAATTTTACGAATACTGCTCCGGTAATTTCAACCATTCAATTGAATGATTCTACTCCATTAATTGGATCAACGGTTGTAATTACAGCCAATGTAATAAACAGTAATACAAATGCTGTTTATTTGGGCTATCGTTTCAACGATAATGAAAAATTTACCAGAATATTGATGTACGATGATGGATTGCATGATGATGGCGGAGCCGGAGATAATGTTTATGGTACTTCAATTTCAATGAACTACTTACAATGCCAATATTACATTTACGCAGAAAACAATAATGTAGGTAGTTTTTTGCCGGAAAGGGCAGAATATGAGTTTTACAATATTTTGGCAAACATTTCAGTATCAAGCCCTCAACAAGTTGTAATAAACGAATTTTTAGCGATTAACAATACTGACATACAAGATGAAGCTGGACAGCGAGAAGATTGGATTGAATTATATAACAATACTTCTGTTCCATTAGATTTATTTGGTCTATATTTATCCGATAGTTATACAAATCTTACAAAATTTGCATTTCCTCAAAACACTATTATTCAGGGAAATAGCTATTTGTTAATTTGGGCAGATGAAGACCCAAGCACAACAGATTATTTACATGCCAATTTTAAACTTTCATCTACAGGGGAGCAGGTTGTCATTTCAAATATCGCTGGAGAAATATTGGATAGTATCTCTTTTGGAGTTCAACAGGCAGATCAATCTATGGGAAGATGCTCGAATGGAACAGGTTCGTTTACGATTTATAGTACACCTACTCCTGAAGAAGTAAACTGTGTAATTTCTGTAAACGAAATAAATAATATTGACTATTTTAAGATTTATCCAAATCCGGCTACAAACTATATTATTATTGATTTTAAACAAAACGATAAACAAAATCAGATAAAAATAATTGATGTTACCGGAAATGTTATTTATGAAAATGTAATCGGAAAAAATTATGAATTTATTGATGTTTCTTATTTTAGTAGTGGTTTGTACTTCATTAGCATAAATCAAAATAGAAATCAGAAATTACAAATAGTAAAATAATAGTTAATATTGTTTTAAATTTAAGTTAATAAAATCAACCATGAAAAAATCGATTTTAAAATTTGTTGCACTAGCAGTAATTATTTTTCTTTTTAATTCTTGCAAAAAAGAAGCTGGTGAAGGTGGTAATTCATCCATAAGAGGTAAAGTATGGGTGGTAAATTATAATTCAACATTCACCTCAATTAATGATGAGTACGTTGGGGCAGACGAATATGTGTATATCATTTATGGTAGTGATGTTAGTTATGGAGATAGAACAAAAACAAATCCCGAAGGAGAATTTGAATTCAAGTATTTAAGAGAAGGTAATTATACAGTTTATGTATATTCTAAAGATAAAACTCAAGTATCACCATCAGGAACAACTGCTGTTAAAGTAAGTACAAATATTTCCAAAAAAAAGCAAGTGGTTGATTTAAGTACAATAGTCATTTATAATTAATAAAAAAATGAATCAAAAGCCAATTGTTTTAGCCTTCCTTTTTTTTGTAGTTGCATTTACCGTAGTTGCACAAAGTAAAAAAGACATAAAAAAATATAAAATTAAAAGTGTAACCGTTTCTGTAATCGACTCTAAAATTGAAGGGAAAGTTAGGAAAGATTCTTACCAAAAATTTGATGCAAATGGTAATATTTTAGAAGAACAAGAGTACAACAAAGATGGTTCGTTAAAAATGCAAGAAGCACACAAATACAATAAAAATGATGATGTAATTGAAGAAGTGTTGTATGACGAAAAAGGAATTGTTAAGACCAAAACAATTACTGAATATAGCGACCAAAACCCAAAAACTGAAACCATTTATAACAGTAAAGGTGAAATGATTGAAAAAACTACTTTTACTTATAGTGCCTTGGGAGAAAAAACCCAAGAATTAACGCGTAACGCCAAAGGAAAAACTATAAAAAAATCGGTTTATACTTACGATAAAAATGGGTTGAAAGCAGAAAAAAAAACTTACAATGCTGAGGGGTTGTTAATTTCTACAAAAAAATACACTTACGAGTATTAAAATTGGAGCAAATTAATAACATATTAAAAACATTTGAAACTATTAATCTTTCTGAGATGGATAGTGTTAAATTGATGGATAGAACTGATACAAAGTTTGTATTTAATAGCTCAGAACTTATAACCATACTAAATCAACTTCAATCGAATTATAAAATACTTGAGGTAAATGGAAATAAAGTTAGCAAATATGAATCACTATATTTCGACACACCAAAATTTGATTTGTACCACAAACACCAAACAGGTAAATTAAATCGGTATAAAGTTAGATTCAGAAAATACGTAGAATCAAACCTGAATTTTTTTGAAGTTAAGTTTAAAAACAACAAGGGAAGAACTATTAAAACCAGAGTAAAACAAGAGCAAATAGATCGTGTAATTCAACACCAAGATCAAGAATTACTCAGCAAGAAAACTACCTTTACTTCTGGAGATTTGGAACCAAAAATTTGGGTGAATTACTCTAGAATTACATTGGTAAATAAAAATTCTCCAGAGCGAGTAACTATTGATTTAAACTTACATTTTATAAAAGATGAACAAGTAAAAAATATCCCAAACCTAATTATTGCTGAAGTAAAACAAGATAAAACCAGTTCATCTCCATTTATGAAATTAATGAAGAATCTTCATATCAGACAAGGCTCAATAAGTAAATACTGTTTTGGTGTCATTACTTTTTTTGAAAAAATAAAACACAACAATTTTAAACCTAAATTAATTCCAATTAAAAAAATTACACATGTGGCTTTTGCAAATCGTTAACGAAGAAACAATCAGTACAAGTTTCGAATTATTTGAAAAATTAAATATAAAGTTCTGGACTAGAATAGCAATTGACCTAGTTTCGGTATTTATTTTAATTCGTTTTATTTATTATCCGATATATAAAAATAGAGAATTCTTTTTTACCTTTTTTATATTCAACCTCATTATATTTTTAATTACATTTTTATTAAACAAAGTAGAAATGAGTATGGGTGCTGCTTTTGGATTATTTGCCGTTTTTTCCATGCTGAGATATAGAACAGAAGGTATTTCCATGAAAGACATGACCTATCTGTTTTTAGCAATTGCCATGGGTTTAATTACTGCAGTCAGTAAAGGAAATTGGGATGAATTGTCATTACTCAATTTAATTATCATTTTATTTACTTATTTATTGGAAAGTAATTTATTATTAAAAAAAGAAGCTTCAAAAGTTATTCAGTACGAAAATATAGAGATGATTAAACCCGAGTTTAAAGAAGCATTGATAGCCGATTTGGAAAGCCGAACAGGAATAAAAATCAACAGAATAGCAATTAGTAAAGTTGATTTTTTAAGAGATACTGCGGTTATTCGTATTTATTATTATGAGTAATTTTAATCATAAAATACTTTTCTTTTTAATTGGCTTATGCTGTTATTTCAAAACAAACGCACAAGTTAATGACGCTGGTTTGTGGCTAAACATTAATGTGGAGAAGAAAATAACTCAAAAGTTTTCTACTCAATTTACGCATTGCTTTCGATTAAACGAAAATTTTTCGGAGTTAGGTACAAGTTTTTCTGAAATAGGGGTGAGTTATAAAATAATTAAACCGCTTACTGTTGGTGGATTTTATCGGTATTCTAAAAAACGAAGAGTAGATGATTTTTATAGCACAGGTCATCGTTACAGTTTTAATGTTAGTTATAAACTAAAAATCAAACAATTTAAAATTAGTATTCGTGAACAATTCCAGTCGGGATACAAAGATTTAGGGGCTAGAGAAATGAGTTATATTCCTAAAAAACATCTTCGAAGTAAAATTTCAATATCCTATGATTTAGAAAAAAAATACTCACCTTTTGTTTCTTATGAATTATTTTACGAAATCGGTGAATACATTGACAATGTACGCTATAAAGCTGGAGTAGATTATGAGTTAAATAAATTCCATACTTTTAATGCTTATTATATGATTGACAAAGAGAAGGATGTAAAAAATCCTTGGACCAATTATGTTTTTGGAATAGGGTATAATTTTACTTTCTAGATTTCCTTTTGGAAAGTTTAAAACTTTCCAAAAGTTTCCTTCTCCCACTCTTTTTTTTATCTCGTTGTAAAGTAAAGTGCTGCTAATTCATAAGATTTCATGCCGAAACCAGCAATAACACCCATACAATTTTTAGCCATTAATGATTGATGACGATAATCTTCACGAGCATAAACATTTGAAATATGTACTTCAATAACTGGCGAAGTAATTCCTGCAATAGCATCAGCAATTCCTATTGATGTGTGTGTATAAGCACCAGCATTCATTATTATTCCATCAATCGAAAAACCCACCTCATGAAGTTTATTAATCAATTCTCCTTCTACATTACTTTGAAAATAAGAAAAATTTACCTCCTTAAACAGAGTTTTTAATTGTTTAAAATAATCTTCAAATGAAGAAGTTCCGTAAACTTCGGGTTCTCTTCTTCCTAAAAGATTTAAGTTTGGACCGTTAATAATTATAATATTCATAAGCTAAATACTGAGTAGCAAAGATATAAATTTGCTTAACATGAATTGGAATTCTATAACAAAAGGCTTTAAGGCATATTTACAACTAGAGCGTTCGCTATCAGAAAACTCTGTAGATGCCTATTTGAGAGATATAAAAAAGCTCGAAGAATTTTGTCTGTTGAAAGAAATATTGGTTCAACCAGAAAAATTAAATCAGCAACAATTAGAGCAATTTTTAAATTTCATTAGTGAATTAGGGCTGAGTGCCAGAACACAAGCTCGAATATTATCAGGTTTAAAGGCATTTTATAAATATTTGGTTGTCGATGATATTATCACAGATGACCCCACCGAACTTTTAGAAGCACCAAAAATTGGTAGAAAATTGCCTGATGTGTTGAGTGTAGCAGAAATTAATGCATTGATAGATGCTATTGATTTGAGTAAACCAGAAGGTGAACGCAATAAAGCCATGCTGGAAACCATGTACAGTTGTGGCTTGAGAGTTTCAGAATTGGTTAATTTAAAATTATCGAACCTTATGCTTAACGAAGGATTTATTCATGTGTTTGGTAAAGGTAGTAAAGAGCGAATAGTTCCTATTGGTAGTTTTGCCATCAAACATATTAATATTTACATCAAATCAATAAGAAACCATCAATACAACATAAAAAAAGAAAGTCAAGATATTTTATTTCTAAACAGAAGAGGGGCTAAACTTACTCGCGTAATGGTTTTTACAATAATTAAACAATTGTGTTCAACCGCAGGAATAAAAAAAGCCATCAGTCCTCATACTTTTAGGCATTCGTTTGCAACACATTTGGTTGAAGGAGGTGCAGATTTACGTGCTGTACAAGAAATGTTGGGGCATGAATCGATTACTACTACTGAAATTTATACCCATTTAAATAGGGAGTATCTCCGTCAAGCCATTTTGGATTTTCATCCACGTTCGAAAAATACTTAATTTAAAAACCTAACAGGTTTTTAAAACCTGTTAGGTTTAAATAATTTCATTAATTTGGTAATGTGTTTTAAAACATAAATAATGAATCTAAAAATTAAACCAGCTTGGGAATCTGAAATTGAGAAATCGGTGTTAAAATATCATATTATTACCTGTTGGTTTGCAGTTGTTTTTAACTTGTTATTTTTTGCTGCAGACTATTTTACCCTACCCGAATATTGGGTGCCATTTTTAACCTTTAGAACTTCTGTTTCATTAATTGTTTTAATTTCAGTACTTACATATAAAAAATTTAATATCCCAATAGAAATATTAGGATTTATACCAGTTTTACTTATCTCCATTCAAAATGCTTACATGTGGAGCGTAATGGATGTTGCTCAATTTACAAAACACACCTTTGCCTACATTGCTTTATTTATTGGTTCGGGGATGTTTGTGTTGTATAGAACTTTTTACTCCATCATTATTGTGGTGGTTTCAATAGTTGCTAATTTTATTTTGCTAAAGGTAAATAGCTCCTTATCATTTGATGAAATGATGGTGAATGGAGGGTTACTTACTTTTAGTGTCGCTATGTTTTCAGTTTACCTAATCCGAACAAGATATAATTTAACTAAAAAAGAAATTATTGCTCGATTAGCACTTAAATCTACTAATGAAGAATTGTCGTTCAAAAATGAACTAATTGAAGAGAAAAATAAAGAAATTATTGACAGTATAAATTATGCAAAACGAATACAACAAGCATTAATAATACCCGAAGAGGCATTAAAAAAACAAGTACCTTCATCGTTTGTTTATTTTCAACCCAAAGATATAGTGAGTGGTGATTTTTATTGGATGACCGAATTATCTACAACAAAAACCGATGAAAAAAATGAAAAATTAGTTGTTTTTTGTGTAGCAGATTGTACAGGACATGGAGTGCCAGGTGCTTTTATGAGTTTGATTGGGATAAAAATTTTAAATCAATCCATCAAAGAAAAAAACGTAAACTCTCCATCTGAAGCACTAGATTTTGTAAATACTCAGGTTTTTGAAACAGTGAACAAACATAGCGATGAAAACAATGTGGTTAGAGATGGAATGGATGCAGTTTTATTTGCTGTAAACTTTAACAAACTTACTTTATCATTTGCTGGTGCAAATAATCCAATATGGATAGTTAGAGACAAAGAACTTATTGAAATTAAAGGAGATAAACAACCGATAGGTTCCTACATTAATCAAAATAATTTTACAAATGTGGACTTTCAACTTCAAAAAGGTGATGTTATTTATGCCTCTACCGATGGTTATGCAGACCAATTTGGTGGTTTGGATGGTAAAAAAATGAAAACAAAAATTCTTAAAGAAAAATTAATTGAGTGTGCAGAATTACCTATTGAAGACCAAAAAGAATTTTTGAAAACTTTTTTTAATCAATGGAAAGGAGAAATAGAACAGCTTGATGATGTTTGCATCATTGGCGTTAGAATATGATGAAAAGTTTACCTTGAGCCTTTCGACAAGTTCAAGATAAACTAGAGTCGAATGGGTGTGCTAGGTATAAAAATCTAAAGATTGCTTATATTTACGCCATATAGATTAGGAATGAGATTTTTACTAGCAATACTAATTATTTTAACTTTTAGTTTTTCATGCCGAAAAGCGATGGAAAAACCAAGTTGGGATGTTGATGTATTGTCTCCATTAGTTAACTCTAAGTTAACTTTAAACGATTTGCTTGCTGATTCAGTTTTACAAGTTAATCCAGACACTTCTTTAAAAATAGTTTATTCAACAAATATTTTTACCATAGATGTTGATTCATTATTTAAAATACCTGATACCACCATTACAGAAATATATTCTGTTCCTCTAAATATCATTGCTGCTCCAGGAGATTCATTTTATAGTAATGATGAAGAGCGACCACTTAATGTTACCAATGGAGTTGAATTAAATTTTGCTAAAATAGAATCGGGTTTTATCGATTTAGAAATATTTAGTGATATACAAGAAAAAGTATTGATAACTTATAAAATATTGAGTGCTACCAAAAATGGAGATACACTTGTTTTAACTGAATTAGTTGATGCTGCAACTTCAACTCAACCTGCATATTTCAAAAAACGTATTGATATCAGTAATTACCACTTAAATTTAACGGGTATACTAGGAAACAAAACAAATACTTTTGTTACAAAAGCTGATGCAATTGTTGATACCAATGGATCTACGGTTAACATTAATATTGGACAAAAAATAAAGTTTCTTAATACCTTAGTAGATGTTGTTCCTTTTTATGTAAAAGGTTATTTTGGTAGCCAAAGCTATCGTTTTGGACCAGAAACAACTAATTTTTCAGTATTCGATAGAATAGTAGATGGCACACTAGATATTGAAGATGTTGATGTTAATTTAACTTTTGAAAACGGTATAGGAGTAGATGCACAATTGGTTATCAACCAACTCAAAACCGTAAATACAAAAAATGGTGCTAATCACTCGTTAACCCATGCAATAATAGGCTCTCCTATTAATATCAACAGATCAACAGAAACGTACACTGTTCCAGAAGTAAATTATACCACTTATAGTAACTTATTAACTACTTCTAATTCAAACATTGATAATTTAATCGAAATTTTTCCTAATCAATTGTATTACGATATTAATTTGTTAATCAATCCGTTTGGTAACATTTCTGGAAGTAATGATTTTATTTTCAAAAAACACCCACTTAAAACAACATTGAATGTAGAATTTCCTCTTTCAATTATTGCAAATAATTTAACGCTTGTTGATACCACCGATTTTAATTTAGAACGTAAAACCTCCTCAGGTAAAATTTTAGAAGGGAAATTATTTATTTATGCAAATAATGGATATCCATTTAATGCCAATTTGAGTTTGCAATTGTTAGATGAAAATAATAATATCACTAAAACTTTAGCTGTCGAAAACAATATAGCTTCAGCTCCTGTTGATGCTAATTTAAAAGTAATCGCCAAAAAGAGTTCAGTATTAACAATACCATTATCTAATTCTGATGTTGATGCAATGTATTTAGCTAAAAAAATGGTGTTTAAAATTGCTTTTAGCACTACAGCCCAACCTCAATTTATAAAAATTTACGATGGTTATGCTATTGATATTAAAGTTGTTGGAGATTTTGTTTATCAAGTTAACTAAGAACAGCGTGTAAAAGATGAAAAAAATACTATCCTTCTTCCTTGTTTTTTTTCTTCTTACCAATGTATTTTCACAACAATTTAACACTATTTTTAACGATACGGTACCTCGATTAAATTTTTCAACTCAAGCTACATTTGATTATGGTTCAAGTGTTGCAAGCAATCATTTTTTAAATAAATTTATTTTTGGTGGAGAAATAAAAAGAGAAGATAAAGATAATCTATACAATAAACTCGGTATTAGAAATACAGTAGGTGGAGATTTTAATTTCAAAATTCAGGCTGAAATACCTATTGACACATTATTGGGCAAAACTAATTTTTCCTTGGTTTTTGGAGTAGAACATACTGAGCATTATGATGCCCAACTATCAAGTGATTTAGTAAAACTTATTTTTGACGGCAACAAACAATTCGCTGGAAAATATGCTGATATTGGAAATACAAATTTTAACTACTTTAACTATCAGCAAATTAATGTTGGATTTATAAATTATAAAAAAAGTAATGGCAAATCGGCTAAAGAAGGAGCTGTTTTTTCAATAATTAAAGCCCAAGAACATCAAGCTGTTTTAATTCCTAAAGGAAGTTTGTTTACTGAACAATTGGGTAATGAATTGGTTTTTGATTTAAACTACATCTATAATGGAAGCGATACTGCAAATACTGGGTTAAAAGCTTTTAATGGATTTGGAATTTCTACCGATTTATTTACGGAATACCATCTTAAAAATGGAGGAAAAATTGCCGTAAATATTGATGATTTAGGATTTATTCAATGGAATAAAAAATCTATTCAAATAGAAACTGACAGCACCATTTCATTTGATGGTGTAGAAATAGATAATATTTTTGATATTAATGACAGTTTGATTTCTTCATTCTCTAAAGATTCTTTACTGGAATACATTTCTACCAAAAAAGAAAAAGGCGGTTATGCCATTGCTTTACCTACTTCGTTTAATATAAGTTATTTACATACATTTAATGATAAATTAAGAGCAACTCTTGGTGTCCGTTATAAAATTTTGGCGAATTATTTTCCATTAATTTATACTACAATTCAATACAATGTTACCAACAGTTTTATTGCTCAAGGCAATTTAATTTATGGTGGATATGGTAAATTTAATTTTGGAATAACTTTAGCCACCTCGATAGCTATCGGTGGTAAAAATAAGTGCCAAATCATTGTTGGTACAGAGCATCTTGGAGCCTATTTATTTCCAACTTCAACCTATAGCAATAATGGATTTTTAGGATTAAAAATGTACTTTTGATGAGGAAACCGCTAAGACGCAAAGTTGCAATGAAAAATTATGACTCTCCGCCTTTGCAGTAAAAAACTAAATTAATGGAAAGTTTAACACAATTAAAACACACTAATTCGGGTAATTTTTTTCTAATAGCTGGACCATGCGTGGTAGAAAGCGAAGAAAATGTTTTTGAAATTGCTTGTACCATAAAAGAAATGACCGATAGGTTACAAATCCCTTTTATTTTTAAAGCGTCGTATCGAAAAGCAAATCGTTCAAGAATAGATTCCTTTACTGGAATTGGCGATGAAAAAGCACTCGAAATTATTAAAAAAGTAAAGGACCGATTAAACATTCCTGTTTTAACAGATGTACATACTGCTGAAGAATGTGTTCTTGCTGCTCAATATGTTGATGTGTTACAAATCCCTGCATTTTTATGCCGTCAAACCGATTTGTTAATTGCTGCTGCAAAAACTGGCAAGGTGGTCAATATTAAAAAAGGACAATTTTTATCGGCAGAAGCCATGCAATTTGCAGTAAATAAGGTTAAAGATTCAGGAAATAATCATGTTTGGTTAACAGAACGAGGAACCACATTTGGTTACCAAGATTTAGTAATTGATTACAGAGGAATTCCTGTAATGCGAAATTTTGCACCAACTATTTTAGACATTACTCATTCTTTACAACAACCTAATCAAGCATCTGGTGTTACAGGCGGAAAACCAGAATTGATAGAAACTGTTGCAAAAGCAGGTATTGCAGTTGGTGTAGATGGAATTTTTATCGAAACTCATCCAAATCCAGCCGTTGCTTTAAGCGATGGGGCAAATATGTTGAGATTAGACCAGTTAGAAAATTTATTAACTAAATTGATTAAAATCAGAAAAGCAATTAATGAATAAGTTTTTGATATACATAGTATTAATACTTCCAATTTTTGGGTTCTCTCAAAAAGATACCATTGCATATCTATATACTTTTGGTTCTGTAGCAAATGATGTAGGAGAGGATATTGCTGCAACTGATGATGGTGGTTTTGCTATGATTGGTTCTACAGCAAGTAGTGGAGATGGAAATACAGATATCTATTTGTTAAAAGTAGATTCACTTTGTAATTATCAATGGAGTTGGGCTTTAGGTGGAGCCAATAACGATTGGGGCTACTCCATTAAACAAACTTTTGATAAAGGGTTTATTATTGCTGCATCAACTAATAGCTACGGCAATGGAGGTTACGATGCTATGCTTTTAAAGAGAGATAGCCTTGGAAATTATGAATGGCAAAAAACGTATGGTGGCAACGATTGGGATTTTGCTTACGATGTAGTGCAAACTTTCGATAGTGGTTATGTGTTTTGTGGTGAGACTTACAACAATACCAATGGGTTCGCAGATGTATATGTAGTTAAAACAAATTCGGTTGGAGATACATTATGGACAAAAACTGTTGGAGGAAGTTTAGTCGATAAAGGAAATGCACTTATCCAAATATTAGATTCAAACATTGTTGTAGCAGGGATTAAAAATACTATTTCTGACTCTACTCAAGCTTATGTGTTAAAGTTTAATAAAGATGGAACATTGCTTTGGGATAGCGTTTATGGGGGAGCGAAGTATGAAAGTCTTGCTGATGTAATAGAATTACAAAGTGGTAAATATGCGTTTACTGGAACATCAAATACTTTGAATACCAACAATGATTTAGATGTTTATTTCATTATTCTAGATACTACTGGTAATATACTAAGTTCAAACGCCCTCGTTACTAGTGGTATAAATAGTGATGATGATGAAGCCAATTCTATTATACAACTTCAAGATGGAAGATTGTTGCTGATAGGCTACACTAAGACTTACGGTTTTGCTAAAAAAGATGTTTTGGTTAATGCTATTGATGAATATGGAAATTATGGAAATATTGGTGCAACTTTCGGACTTACAGAAAATGATGAAATTTTGTCTAGTGTTATTACAAATAATGGAAGAATTATTCTTGTTGGAAAAACAAATACATATGGTATGGGTAATAACGATGTTTTTATTATTAGATTAGATACCATTTACCAAACTTTTTATGCAAATCAATCTCAATATTCTTTTGTGGAAGATATTGCTCCAATAAGTGTTAATGAATATGCTCAAAATAAAGTAGACGTTACAATTTTTCCAAATCCTAGCAAAAATTTCATTGAAATTCAGACTTCAAAATACCCCATTAATGCGGAGTTAATAGATTTATTTGGGAAAACAGTTTTCGTTACTACTTTAGACAAATCTAATAATCAACTAACTTTAGTAAATACTAAAGCTGGATTTTACTCACTTATACTTTTGAATAATAAAGAGATTCTAAGTGTAGAAAAGTTAATTATCACAGATTAATTCAATTAAATATAAAAAAACTTAACCATGCTATTTGTAACAACAGAATCAATAATCGGAAAAGAAATAATAGAATCAATAGGTACTGTTAGAGGAAGTACCGTAAGAGCAAGAAACATTGGTAGAGATTTTTTTGCGGGATTAAAAAATATTATTGGTGGAGAAATTTCTGAGTATACTCAACTATTAGCCGACTCAAGAGAACAAGCACTTAATCGTATGCTTGATGATGCCAAAAAAATTGGAGCTGATGCAGTAGTAAATGTACGGTTTACTACTTCAAATGTTATGCAAGGTGCAGCTGAAATTTTAGCTTATGGTACAGCAGTTAAATTGAAATAGTTTATTAAATACAGAAGCCCGAGATTGAATTTTCTTTAAATCTCGGACTTCTGTATTTTTCCTCTTACTTCCGACTTCGGTCTTTGGACTTCAGACCTCTTTTATCTTATCTCATTAAGTTAACATGTCCCGAGTGTTCAGTATTTACATTTCGATACAGTTCTTTAGCTTTAACTTTCCAAACATAAACACCTGATGCAACAAGATTTCCCTTATAAGTTCCATCCCATCCTTCATTCAAGTCATCTGTTTCAAATAGTTTCTCACCCCATCGGTCAAAAATCATGAAGTGATAATTTTCAGTGTCTATACCATCACCAAGTGGTTTAAATGTCTCGTTTCTAAAATCTCCATTAGGAGTAAAACTGTTTGGGATATAAAACAGGTATAAACCATCAATTTTTACCATTCTCGAAGTGCTATCTTGACAACCGTAGCTATTTTCAATCAATAATTGAACATAATAGATTCCAGCAGAATCAGAAGGAAATTCCGAAATAGGATTTACGTCAGTTGAAGAATTTGGATACCCATCGGTTATTGTCCAATAGTTTTGAACATTATCTAAACTTTGATTTTGGAATTGAATGATAGGATCTGTTATATCCGTTGGTTGAGGATTCATGGTAAAATCAGCAATAGGATAATCTCTAGCACAAACCAAATCTGGCATAACGGTGTCTAATGAACACCCAAGATCGGAAGTAATAGTTAATGTTACATCAAAACAATCTGGAATTGAATAATAATGATCAACAGTTAAGATATTACCATTTGTTATACCATCACCAAAATCCCACAAAACAGAATTAATATTTGGGGTCATGGTAGTAGTGTTTATAAATGATGTAGTAAAACCATAACAACTATCTGTATTAAAGGCAATAAAATTTGGTTGAGGCATACTGTGCCAATAAATTGTTGTGCTTTGTGTAACAGTTGGTGTAGAGCAATTATCGCCAACTACAACAGTATAAGTTTCGGGACTCATTGAAGGTCGAACTATTATACTTAAGCCTGAACCAACTGGATTGTTGTTGCTGTCGAACCAATTATAAGTATAGCCAATACTGGAGCCGCCAATTGCTGGATTAATTGTTATTCTAGCAGTATCGTTTGGACAAATAGTATCTCTACTTAAAATTAAAGAAGTTATTTGAATAGTGTCATTTAAGGTAATAGTTCCATTAGCTGAGGTTTGCAAACATGTGCCTGTTGTTGTAACAGTATAGATATAAGAGCCAGAAGTTACTGGTGTTCCAGTAATTGTAAATATTCCGCCACTAAATGATGCTATTACACCTGTTGGTAAACCACTAACAGTAGCACTAGTTCCACCACCACCAATAACATAACTAATAGGTGTTAATGCTGTATTAATACAAACGGTTTGTGCATCACTTCCAACTGATGAAGTCAACGAAATTGTTGCGTCAGGAGTTATTGTTATTGTACCAGTATCCGAAACTTGTGTGCAAATACCTGTTGTAGTAATGATATAGTTAAATACACCTGTATCGCTTGGAGATCCAGAAATAGTAAATACCCCAGAATTTAACAATCCTGTTACACCGGTTGGTAATCCACTAACTGTAGTACCTGTGTTAGGTCCAGTTATGGTGTAAGTAATATTTGTTATAGGAGTATTGATACAAAGGGTTTGTGCATCCGTTCCAACTGCCGAACTTAATGTAAGTGTAGCATTAGGAGTTATTGTTATTGTACCAGTATCAGAAATTTGTGTACAAGTACCTGTTGTTGTAATAATATAGTTAAACATACCAGTATCACTTGGAGTGCCAGTTATTGTAAATATACCTGCGTTAAAAGTTCCTGTTACACCAGTTGGTAGCCCACTTGCTGTTGCGTTGGTGCCTCCTCCTCCAATAGAATAAGTAATAGTAGTTAATGCAGTATTTACACAAACAGTTTGTGCTTCTGTTCCTACTATCGAAGTTAATAAAATTGTTGCATCAGGATTTATTGTTATTGTACCAGTATCAGCAATTTGTGTACAAGTTCCTGTTGTTGTAAGAATATAATTAAACACACCTGTATCGCTTGGAGTGCCACTTATTGTATATATACCTGCGTTAAAAGTTCCTGTTACACCAGTAGGTAATCCAGTTATAGTTCCTCCAGTTCCACCACCACTTATAGAATAGGTAATATCAACAATAGGTGTGTTAATACATACGGTTTGTGCATCTGTTCCAACTGCAGAAGTAAATAGTAGTGTTGCATTTGGATTGACTGTTATTGTTATGCTGTCTGGTTGCGATGTGCAGCCCATTGAATCTTGTGCAAAAACAGTATAAGTAGTATTTATCAAAGGGATAACTGTATGTGGCCCATTTCCAATTAAACCATTGTCCCAAATTAAACTTACAGTTCCTGTCCCACCAGTTCCGGTTGCACTTAAATTTACAAGTTCATTGATACAGATAGTAGTATCGTTTGGCACATTAGTTAAGAATACTTCTGAGGTTGGAAATAAAGTTATCAAAGTGTCAAAACTACAACCCACGGCATCTGTAATACTTACTAAATAAGTGCCCGACGAAATATTGTTTAAACTATCCGATAAAGGGTTAATATTAGTTTGTAATAAAGTTACGCCTGTACTATCGTAAAATTCAAAAGTAAAGGGTGGATTTAAACTATTTCCTGTTGCAATAATTTGCCCGTCATTTGTAGTACTACAAGTTGATGGTATAGTTAAGAAAGAAGCAGATAATTGTGAAGTAACGACAATATTTATCGAATCGGTATCAAAACATCCTCCAATAGGGTCAGTAACAGTTACCGTATAGGTAGTTGTTGAACCAGGGCTTAATGTAGGGTTTTGTATGGTTGGATCTGAAACCCACGTAGTTGGGGTCCAACTGTAATTAAATGCAGCAGGGTTGGGTGTGGTTGGACATGTTGTAAACCTAGTTACAGGTCTATCTGTTCCTGATGTAGTAGTTGTAGCTGGACATGCTGGGCTAGAATCTGAATAGAACCAAATACTAGAAGTAAAAGCAGTTGTTGTCCATGGGGTTATGGAGTTATTGGTGTAGGTAACAGCTAAATTGTCGTAACAAATTTCAACAACTAGGTTTGAAATACCATCCCATTCATAAGCCACATCAAAAGTGTGCATGTTATAACCAGTAACAATATTTACTGTTTTTGGATTAAAAACTTGAGTTAAACCTGTTTGCCATGAGGTGATGTTAGTAATATTAGTACAACCCATTTTAATAGTGTACGAATCGTAAGCTGTGGTACCATTTATTGCAGTAATTTCCCAACCAATTTGAGTTATTTTACCTCCAATAAATCCTAAAGCGTTTAACTCAGTAGCAGTATACAAAAACTGGTGTTTTGCATTTCTATACCAGTTACCATAAGGTGCTGGCCAAGAAGTTGAGCTATTTGCACCTGTAACAGTTCCGACGGTTCTAGGTGTGTTTGGTCCAGAACAAGCAGTTGACACACTCGGTCCACAGGTAACAGGTATCCCACCACCTAAATCTAAGTTAATTAAAACACTACCATTACAACTAAGAGAAGTGTCATTATTTACAATATTAATGTTTGGGGCATAAGCTGGAGAAACTGTAACAAACATGGTATCTGATTTTAAACACCCACCACCATTATCAACATCAACAATAATAGTGTTTAAACCAGGAGTGGTAAAAGTTGCCGTCGGTGTAGAGCTGTTCGGATTATCCATTATTGAAGCAGGAGTCCAAGAATAGTTGTACACCCCAGCAGGAGTTGGTGTTGTAGTAAATAATACTGTTTCACCCAAACAAACAGTAGTATCAGTTTGTGTAGAATTTAGCGTATAGTTTGGAACTACGGTAATAGTTTGGCTACGATTAACTGTACAACCACCAACATCAGTTAAAGTAACAGTATAAGTTGTTGTTGTTAAAGGAGTAGCTACAGGGTTTTGAATAGTTGTAGATGATAATCCAGTTGCTGGAGACCAACTGAATGTGTAATTGGATAACGTTGGCCCGCAGTTTCCAACCCCTGTGTAATAGGTATTTCCATTTATCCAACCAGTCATTCCTCCAGCAGCAACAGTAAACTGTGTTGTACCTTGTCCATTAATTAAATTAAATGAAGACTCACTTTGGAAAGACCCAGTTCCATAAACAAGAGTAATATTATTTCCGTTGGTAATAGGAAAAGTAACACTACTTGAAGTGCCTGTGGCAAAAGTATAAGTGCCCACTAAATTTCCATTATCGTAAACAGAAATAGTTTGACCGTTCCAACCATCACCAAAAGAATCAAACATATCCAATGTATAAGTACAGGTTGATTGTATATCAAAATTTAATGAGCTACCTAAGCAAACAGCAGTATCACCAGGCGTTAAAGTTAGAGTTGGAGGAGGATTTACGTTTACTGTAACGGAATCTTTTTTAACACAACCAAATGGGGATGTTACAGTAGCTACATAAGTTGTAGAAGTTGTTGGTGATGCACTCGGATTTGAAATAGCTGAATTGCTAAGTGTAGATGAAGGGCTCCAGCTGTATGTATAAGTCCCTGCGGCTGGGACTACATTTACACCAATTGGAGTAGATAAATAATCGCAAAGTGTGGTATCGCCAAAAGGCAGAACAAAATAATCTGGCACAACAGTAACGGTAACAGTGTCAGTATTTATACATGCAGCTGTTAGGGTACTTGTTAATAAATAGGTAGTAGTCATGGTAGGTTTAACTTGTGGGTTTGCACAAGGATTACAGGTAATATTTACTCCTGGATTTAAAGGAGAACCTGATATTACTGACCAGCTATAACCCGCACCACCTGATGCATTCAGTTGAGCCCATTGAGGGCCACAAATAATTTGATCTGGACCAGCATAAGGTTGGTCAAAAACGGTAATATCATAGGTGTAATATTGATTTGCAGAAATAGGACAAGCGTCATCCATTAAATGGATTGTTAGTACATTTATTCCTGAATCTAAAGGTGTAGGAACCCAACAAAAATATCCAATAGGGTTTGTAGTTCCATTGTTAACTATAGTAAAGGATGCACCTGGAATTGAAGTTGCAGCATTTGAGTTAACGGTTACATTATTTCCATCAGGGTCTAAAAAATTAATTCGAAAACATAATGAATCAAACGGACACATTGATATGGAGTTACTATCAGTTTGAGTTACAGTTGGTCCAGCAGTAGTAATTACCATCCCACCAGTATTTCCACAACTTGGAGCCATACCGGCATATGGTGCTGTGTTAGAACAAGAACTAGAAACAACTACTTGCATCTCCCGAATATAAGTGCCAATTAAAACATTTGCACGATATTCATAAATAATAACGGCTACCACGCATATTTGAGTTACGCTAGGAGTAAAACACATCTCTCCTGTTTCTGGGTTTAAATTCATGCCAGATGTAGTAATAATTGGGTTTGCCTGTGTATACCCTCCACTAAAACCAATTGGATCTGCAGGTCCATTTAATGGAGTTGTAAATTGATAGTATAAAGAATCTCCGTCAATATCTGAAGCACCATGATTATACATGGTTAATTGATTTGGACATAAATAAGGTGTTGGTAATGCTAAAAATTGTGGCGAATTGTTACATGGTGCTAATATATTGTTTAATGTAGTTTCAACATATACACTCCAAGAGTCAGGAGTTACTAAATTAGAAATGCCACTATTTCTACAACATAAACTCCACGACATAACCCAGTCGTTACAAGGTGGTAAAGTGACAATGCCAGAAAAAACATACTGTTCTGTTCCTGGTAGCGTACCTCCATTACAAGTAGTAGTTTGAGTTGGGCATACCTGAGAAACATCTGTAGTACTCACCCAATCTAAAGAAGCACTTACATTACCGCATGAAGAAGCAATATTAACAGTTTGAGGAAATGTTCCTACAGTTGTTCCAAAACAATCCCTATAAAGAGTTAGGGTAACTAAATAATCATTTCCACCAATACAAGTATAAGTTATATCAGCACCCATAACATGGGATGCAAAGGAATTAGATGCAAAAGCAAATAAAATAAAAATAGATAATAATAATTTCTTCATCAAAATGAATTTATGAATTTTACAAACTTAACAATAATAGATGATATTGTTTAAGACGAGAATGAATGAAAATGGTTGCTTCGCTTAATTGGAAGTTTTTTAACAATTTATTGTTTTGAAATTACCATGAAAACAAAATATTATTTTTTGTTTAAAAATCCGTAATTCATATTAAGTTACATAATTAGTCGAAATACAAATTTAAAATATGAAAAGTAAATTAATAGTTAACTCTTGAATTTCTAAATTTAAGGAGGTTTCTAAAAATTAACATTTTATTTCCCCTCTATCAAGAGGGGTAGGGGTGTGTTAGTTAAAAAACCAGTTTTTATAAACCTTCTTAAATACATTTAAAATAATCGAAAGGCTCCAAACAATCATTACAACCATATAATGCCTTACAAGCAGTTGAACCAAATTGGCTTTTTAACGTGGTGTTTTCTGAATTGCAACGAGGGCATTTGACAACTTTTGAACCTGATGAAAATAACACTCCTTTATCTTGTGTTCCTTTAACAGGGGGTGCAATACCATATTGGGTAAGCTTTTCTCTAGCTTTTTCAGTCATCCAATCGGTTGTCCATGCAGGAGAATAAACCATTTTTAGTTCTATATTTTTGATGCCTTTATTTTTTAGAGCTAAAATAATTTCATCTTCAAAAAGTTTCATGGCGGGGCAGCCAGTATAAGTTGGTGTAATGGTTACAATTACTTTTTCCTGTTGGATTTCTACATCACGAAGTACGCCTAGTTCTTCAATAGTGATTACAGGTATTTCAGGGTCGGGAATTTCAGCCAGAAATCTCCAAATTTGTTCTTTAGTATAGTTCAAGGTTTCGGGTTTCTAGTTTGGGGTTTGAAGTTTGAGGTTTGAAGTTGTCCGAAGACCGAAGTCCGAAGATGTATTAACTTCCGACTTCGGTCTTCGGACTTCCGTCTTTCAACTTACCACTTCGCATCAGGATAAGCTCTTGGTAAAAACTGCATTTCGGCTAAAAGATGTCCTAAATATTCCGAATGCATTGCTTTTAAACTTCCAGTTTGCATATACGCATCTGTTGGACGAATTAATTTTGCTCTTTCAAAAACTTCATCAACAGTTTTATCCCAATTGGCTTTAATTTCAATTTGATTAACAGCAATTCCTTCTTTAATCAACAAGGCATCTACTTCGTTCATTTCAAATAAATTGCCTGTATATTCCCAAATTTCATTTATTGAAGTTTGAACTTTATTTTTACTTTCATCAGTTCCGTCTCCTAAGCGAACTATCCATTCGGCACTATGTCTTAAATGATAGGTTACTTCTTTTAACGACTTGGATGCATGAGCCGAAATCATGGCATCTTTGCTAGAACTTAATGCATTATACAAATGATAAAAATAAGCTGATTGTAAAAAATTTCTAGCTACCGTATCTCCAAAATGCCCGTTAGGTCTTTCGGATAACAAAGAGTTGTAAAATTCTCTTTCAGTTCTTTTGTATGCCAAATCATCTTCCGTTCTACCTTTGCCTTCTAATTCTCCAGCATAAGTTAACATAGTTCTGGCTTGACCAAATAAATCTAAAGCAATATTAGTCATGGCAATATCTTCTTCCAAAATTGGTCCATTGCTACACCACTCACTCATGCGTTGTCCAAGAATTAAACTGGTATCACCAATTCTTAAACAGTAATTTATTAATGCTTCTTTTGTTGTCATTGTTCCTTGTAAAAAGTTTGTAAAGTTTGAAAGTTAAAAGTTCATAAAGTGCTTATAGAGTAAATTTTACATTTTCAAATTGTTACATTCTCAAATTTTTAAATTTCAAATATGTTTAGCCCCATCTGGCATTATGTAATGCGTAGGATGTCGGTATGCTTTATCGTCAGAAGGGTCAAAAAATGAACCACTATCTTCTGGTAAAGAAGAAACAATAGCATCTAATGGCACTACCCAAATACATGTTCCTTCGTTTCTTCTGGTGTACATATCTCTAGCATTTTGTAAAGCCATTTCTTTATCGGTTGCATGAACGCTTCCTGCATGTTTGTGAGGTAAGCCTGGTTTGCTTTGTACAAAAACTTCCCAAACATCCCCCTGACTATCTTTTACATTACTCATAAGTGTATTTTTTAATTTTTAATCTCTAATTTCAAATTTTGTTTTTCTTTTTGTTTTGCTGCATAAGCCAATGCAGCTTTTCTAACCCATTCGCCATTTTTGTGGGCAGCAATATGATGTTTTAGTCGTTGTCTGTTACAAGGTCCATTTCCATTAACAACGCTCCAGAATTCATCCCAATTCATCTTCCCAAAATCATAAGAACCTCTAGCTTCATTCCATTTTAAGTCAGGGTCAGGAATAGTTAAGCCAATAATCTCAGCTTGACCAACAGTTTTGTCAATAAATTTCTGACGCAATTCATCGTTGGTTTCACGTTTTATTCTCCATTTTACAGCATTTCCAGTATTTGGAGAATCCGAATCATGAGGGCCAAACATCATAATAGAAGGCCACCAAAATCTATTCAATGCATCTTGAGCCATGGCTTTTTGTTCAGGAGTTCCTTTGGCCATGTGAGCCATTATTTCATAACCTTGGCGTTGATGAAAACTTTCTTCTTTACAAATTCTTACCATAGCTCTTGAATATGGGCCATAAGAAGTTCGTTGTAAAGATACTTGATTTACAATGGCAGCACCATCAACTAACCAGCCCACAGCACCCATGTCGGCCCAAGTAAGTGTTGGGTAATTAAAAATACTTGAGTACTTTGCTCTTTCTGATTGTAATTCTTCAATAAATTCATCTCTGCTTTTTCCTAAAGTTTCAGCTGCAGAATATAAATATTGCCCATGCCCAGCTTCATCTTGAATTTTAGCCAATAAAACGACTTTTGCTCTTAAGCTCGGTGCTCTACTAATCCAATTTCCTTCCGGTTGCATTCCAATTACCTCAGAATGGGCGTGTTGTGAAATTTGTCTTTGTAAATGCTTACGATAATCTTCGGGCATCCAATCTTTGGGTTCTATTTTTGTGTCAGCGTCAATTTTTGCCTGAAATTCTTCTAATTTTTTAGTATTATCCATAATCCTATGTTAAAAAACATACAAGTTTACTGATAAATTTGGTAAAAATGGCATGAAAACAATCACTTGTTAAGAATATATTTATTTCGTTTTTGTTTTCACAGTAATTTAAATCAACCTATATTTTTTTAATTAATAAGTTTATTTTTGCCGAAAAAGTTAAAAGATGAGTTTGTTCAAGGTGGTAAAAGTTAAAGAGGTTAGAAAAGAAACTGATGATACTGTTTCGGTTGCTTTTAATGTTGATAAAAATGAATTTAACTATAAATCTGGTCAATACATCACTATTCAAAAAGTAATAGATGGTGAAGATATTAGACGGTCGTATTCATTGTGTAGTGCTCCTTTTGAGGATGATTTTAGAATTGCTGTTAAAAAAATTGAACAGGGCAAAATGTCAACTTTATTGCACCACAATATTAAGGTTGGAGAAGAATTAAACATCATGTTGCCAGCAGGAAACTTTACAATTGCTGATTTTTCGGGAAAACATGTTGGTTTTGCTGCCGGAAGTGGCATTACACCTCTATTGTCAATGATTAAATCAACCTTAAAAGAAGGAGGTTCGTTTGTTCTTTTCTATGGAAATAGAACAGAAAACGCAACTATTTTCAAAAAAGAAATCGACCAGCTTTTGGTTAATTACCCAAATCAATTTAAAGTTACCTATATATATAGTAGAGAAAACTCGGTAAACGAAATTCAAAAAGGTCGAATTGACGATAAAAAAGTTAATGAACTTATCAAACAAAATTTAGAAATATTAAAAGCAGATGGGTTTTACCTTTGTGGACCTGAAAATATGATAAATGCAGTAAAAGATACATTGTATTATTTAGGAGTGCCAAAAGAGAAAGTTCATTTCGAATTGTTTACCACTCCGGTTCAAACCGCAGAAAATAAATCCAAAGTAGTTTCCGATTTTAAGGGGACTAGCCAATTAACGGTAATAATGGATGGAGAAGAGTTTGAGTTTGAATTAGCCTACGATGGAGATTTTATTTTAGATGCCTCTATTGATCATGGAGCTGATGCACCATTCTCCTGTAAAGGAGCTGTTTGCTGTACATGTAAGGCAAAAGTTTTAGAAGGCAAGGCTGTTATGGAAATGAATTATTCATTGTCTGATGAAGAAGTTGCACAAGGTTATATACTTACTTGCCAATCACATCCTGCTTCAGAAAAATTAGTGGTTGATTATGATGTAACCTGACGGGTGGTGTGTTGGGAGACGGAAGTTCGAAGTCCGAAGTTGCATGGTGTGTTGACTTCCCCTCTTGAGAGGGGTAGGGGTGTGTTTTTTGTGAACTGACAACTGTGAACTGATAACGTAATTATGATGCTTTTCAGAAGTGGTGCTATACTAATAATAATTGTTTTTCTATTGGGTTGCCACAACACCAAAAAATCAACCCCGATAGCTATCGGGGTTAATAAAAATGATTTTACCGCAGTTCAAACCAAGTATGCAGAAATATTAAAAGTAACGCCAAAAGAAATTGATAATTTGCCACTTTATCACTTCATCGACCAATGGATTGGTGTAAAATACAAGTTCGGAGGGACAACCACTGAAGGAGTTGATTGTTCGGGTTTTGCTAACATCTTATATAAAGAAGTGTATAAAACTGTTTTGCCAAGATCATCAAAAGATATTGCCAAAGAACTCAAAACAATATCGAAAACTAACCTTTCTGAAGGCGATATTTTGATTTTTGATATAGAAAATAAAAAAAATTCACATGTTGGAATCTATTTAAAGAACAATAAATTCGTACATTCATCAACTAGTAATGGAGTAATTATTTCTAGTTTAGATCATCCATATTATCAAAAAGCATTTAGCAAAGCAGGGCAACTATGACTAATATATTAATAACAGGTGGAAGTAGAGGAATAGGATACGAATTGGTAAAACAATTTGCAGCCCATTCCGATAATCATATTGTAGTGCTTTCTCGCAACATCGACAAGCTTGAACAACTAAAACAAGAATGTATTCAGCTTTATAAAAATGTGATACATATATATAAGGTAGATTTTAATTCACCTTCGCTTCGTGATGAAATACAAAATATATTAGCAAAAGAAGATAAACACTTTCATGTATTGGTAAACAATGCAGGAGTGCTTATCAACAAACCATTTACCGAAACAACAACTACCGATTGGCAAACCGTTTTTACTACCAATGTATTTGCCCCGGCACTATTGATTAAAGAAGTAGTTTGCAAAAACAATAAACAAGAGCAAACACATGTGGTGAACATTAGTAGTATGGGAGGCTTTCAAGGGAGTGTTAAATTTCCGGGCTTATCGGCTTATAGTGCATCAAAAGCAGCTTTGGCTAATTTAACAGAAGTGTTGGCAGAAGAATATAAAGACACCAACATTAAAATAAACTGTTTGGCATTGGGCTCGGCACAAACCGAAATGCTACAAGAAGCCTTTCCCGATTATCAAGCAAAAGTGTCGGCTAAGCACATGGCAACATATATTAAGGAGTTTAGTTTGTCAGGAGATAAATTGTTTAATGGGAAAATACTTCCGGTTTCGGTAAGTACGCCTTAATTCTAATTTTATGAAGAATAAATTAAAGCAATACACACTAATATTATTTTGTTTTATTGGTTTCCATAATTCCTTAATAAGCCAAGAAATAAATGAAAATGAAATAATCGAAGAGAAAGTATTAAAAAACATACTCATTTATAGACTTACTAAAACTTCTGTTGTTGAGAATAGCGTCAATGGTAATTTTTTAAAGGATAACACATATTTTTGGAATTTAATCCCAGATATTGGTTTTAGAATGAAGTTAAATATAAAAGAAGAAGATATTTTATATCCAGATTCAACTTATCAATTATTTTCGATTTATAAAAAGTATGATACTTTTACTAATGATGAAATAAATTTTGACTTGGATTTTCCTTTTAACTTACAGTTTGATAATAATTTTTTAGTTGCTTTAAATAGAAGTGGAGAAATGAAATTTATAAGTGGTAATTTTTATAATACTAAGATTATGGGTGATTTCAATATCAATGATTCTCTATCTCTATTAACTTTTATCAAATTAAAAACTTATCAATATCAGTTAAAAGATTTTTCTATAGTAAAAAGAAATAAGAAAAAAGTTGTTTTTAAAGCAAAGTCACCAGAAACAAATTCTACGGTTGATATTATTGCCCTAATAAAAGACATGGATAATTTACACATAATATGGAATAAGTAACAACATTCCAAACACTCGTAAAAAATCCCCCTGACCTGTTCGTAGTTTGAAGCGAAGGCAATAGCGTTGGCAACTACGGACTTATAACTATAAAACTAAAAATTACTACATTTGAAGTAAGTCAGTTCGATTTCTATAATAAATTTTCTTTCAAATCCACAGTGGATAAAGCACTAAATATATTACTATAAAAGGTTTTCAACACGAGTATGTGAAAAATATCTAATTGATTATCAGTAGAGATAGTAATATATAGTAAAAAAAAGTATTTATATGTTTGTGTAATACAAAAAGCTGGCTACTTTTGCATCCGCTTTCGAAACAACGGTTTCACATAAAACTAGGCGAATATTGAAGAAAATAAATTTATTTTCAAAAAAACTTGCAGAATTAAAAAGTATGTTTACTTTTGCAACCCTATTCAAAACAGTGGTTTTGAATGTTGAAAAAAAAGTTTGAAAAAAGTTGAAAAAATGTTTGGAGATTAAAAAAGTAATTCTACTTTTGTCGTCCCCAAAAATCAGAAAAAGTTCTGATAAAATTTTGGAAACAAATTGATGATATAGTTCTCTATAAATTATATAGTGTTCTTTGAAAAAATTGAAGTAAGATAAAAAAATAAGGTAAGTATCCCTTAGTAGAAATTAATTTCAACTTCGTGAGAAATAATCTCAAATAACATTTAAGATTAATTACAACGGAGAGTTTGATCCTGGCTCAGGATGAACGCTAGCGGCAGGCTTAACACATGCAAGTCGAACGGTAACATGAGTAGCAATACTTGATGACGAGTGGCGCACGGGTGCGTAACGCGTATGCAACTTACCTCTAACTGGAAGATACCCTTCCGAAAGGAAGAATAATACTCCATTATATTTCGATGTGGCATCACATTGTTCTTAAAGCTTCGGCGGTTAGAGATAGGCATGCGTCTGATTAGCTTGTTGGTGAGGTAATGGCTCACCAAGGCAACGATCAGTAGGGGGCCTGAGAGGGTTATCCCCCACACTGGTACTGAGACACGGACCAGACTCCTACGGGAGGCAGCAGTGAGGAATATTGGTCAATGGACGCAAGTCTGAACCAGCCATGCCGCGTGCAGGATGAATGCCCTATGGGTTGTAAACTGCTTTTATATAGGAATAAACCCCCTTTCGTGAGAGGGGCTGAAGGTACTATAAGAATAAGGACCGGCTAACTCCGTGCCAGCAGCCGCGGTAATACGGAGGGTGCAAGCGTTATCC